>JBIINH010000110.1:0-7465 GCA_044337585.1 Bacteroidia bacterium | reverse complement strand
AGATTGGCGTCATATAGAGGTCCAACACTTGCCACCGCACCTGATACTAGCGAAGAGTTTTATCCTCAATCTGCATCTGAATGGTGCTCAACAAACTGTAAAACCATTTCGCTAAATGCCTATAGTGGATTAAGCAATATCCGCATTCGTTTTGAAGGGTACAATAATTATGGGAATAATTTGTTTATAGATAATGTCAATATCTTCGGCACCCCTTTAGCTCCGGTAGCGGGCTTCAGGGCATCAAAAACTAATTTGTGTACCAACGAAAGTATACAACTAACAGATACGAGCAGGAATTTTCCAACTGCGTGGAATTGGGAAATCACCGGCCCTCAAAATTTCAATTTCACTACTCAAAATCCAATTGTGGCATTTGCACAACCGGGTCAATACACCGTGAAATTAAGGGTAAGCAACAGCACTGCAAGCGATAGCGTAACCAGAATTAACTATTTCACCGTAATTCAAGGTCCGGCTACGCCAAATATTACCACTAACAGTAGCATTATTTGTGATGGTGATAGTATTCAATTGGCTACCGACTCTACCGCAAGCCAATACCAATGGTTTAGAAACAACAGCGTTATTAATGGTGCTACATCATCTACTTATTTTGCTAAAATTACAGGCACCTATCGCTTGCGTACTACAGCTGCCAATGGCTGCAATATGTTTACCGATACAATTGGTGCCACCTTGTTTGATAAGCCTGCCAAACCAACCATATCATCTTCATTGAGTGGAAGTGTGATGTGCGAAGGAGGCACAGCGGTGCTTACATCTAGTGCGCTTTTGGGAAATATTTGGTACCGAAGTGGAAATGCAGTTTCGGGAGGTACCATACGCCAATTGACAATACAAGATTCGGGTATCTATACGGTGCAAGTAAATGCCAATGGATGCTATAGCGAATTGGCCGATGCACGCACAGTGAACTTGATACCAAGGCCACAAACTTCAGCCATATCAGGTGTGGCATCAGTTTTGCCAAATAGCACACATACATATTCGGTAAACCTCACTGCCGGTTCTACATACAATTGGCAAGTGTCGGGTGGCATCCCATCAGGAGGGGGAAACACCATGAGCGTGACATGGGGCAATGGCCCAACCGGAAACATATCGGTGCGAGAAACAGGTGCAAATGGTTGCCAAGGCGAATTGAAATCGCAAGCAATCACGATTAGTTTAACAGCATTGCTCAGTACCGAAAAGTTGACCATGAACTTGCAAGTGTATCCAAATCCGGCAAGCGATTTTATTGACCTGCAATGGAACGCCAATGCAGCCCAACAAATGAAAATACAGCTGATAAATATACTTGGCCAAGAGGTTTATGTAATGGAAGCAATATCAGTAGCAGGTGAAAACAAATTGAAAATAGAATTACCTAAACTAAATAAGGGTGTGTACTATCTGCAACTGACCACATGGGATGGCATGAAAGAAGTACGGAAAATAACAATTGAATAAACCAAAAAAGGCAGTCGGGTTGACTGCCTTTTTAGGTTATATTTTTGGTTGAAGGAAGCTGCACAAAAATAATTCTCATAAATTCTTTACGAATAAATTGATCATACTGATTTAGTGCAGCTATTTGAAACTATGGAAATCTGTGGTGGATGTAATGGGATTACTTTCCGATACAAAACTTGCTAAAAATGTTTGCAAGCAAATCATCTGTCGTTACTTCACCAGTGATCTCTCCAAGGTGAAACAAAGCTTTGCGAATATCAAATGCCATAAGCTCTCCGCTTATTTCACTATCAATCCCAATAAGCACTTGCTCCAATGATTGTGCCGCATATTTTAGCGCTTCAAAATGCCTAAGATTAGTAATGATGATATCATTCTTTACTTCATCTCGTTTTACAATTTCTGTGAGGCGTTGTTTTAATGCCTCAATGCCATTTGCATTTTTTGCACTTACCGGAACAATGCCTTTGGTTGTATAGGCAGTAATATGTTCAATTAGGTCAGTTTTATTGGCTACGGGAACAATGATGGCGTTGATGTTTTCAAATTGTTTCAGTTCATCGGATAGTTGCTGATCGGTGGTTTTTGATGCGTCAAATAAATAGATGATGATGCTTGCTTTTTGTATTTTCTCAAAAGTGCGTTCTATTCCAATTTCTTCAATTTGGTCGTTGGCTTTTTTGCGAATACCTGCCGTATCAATCAATCTAAATAAAATACCGTCAATGGTAAATACTTCTTCAATAGTATCTCGTGTTGTACCTTCTATGTCGCTCACAATGGCACGGTTTTCATTAATTAAGGTATTGAGCAATGTTGATTTTCCTGCATTGGGTTTGCCCACTATCACTGTAGGTATTCCATTTTTAATGGCATTGCCATACGAAAACGAATCGATTAGTTTATAAATAAGTTGCAAGATATGCTGCACAAATGCTTTGAGTTCATCACGTTTGGCAAACTCTACATCCTCTTCTGCAAAATCAAGTTCAAGTTCAATAAGGGAGGCAAAATTGATAAGCCGTTCGCGCATTTCGGAAATATTTTGAGAAAAGCCACCGCGCATTTGTTGCAACGCAGTTTGGTGAGTAGCTTCACTTGATGATGCAATTAAATCAGCCACTGCCTCAGCTTGAGACAAGTCTAGTTTTTTGTTTAAAAATGCCCTAAGGGTAAACTCGCCTGGCTTGGCCATGCGGCATCCTGATGATACCAATAATTGCAAAAGCTGCTGTTGAATATATGGTGAACCATGACAACTAATTTCTACGGTGTGTTCACCTGTGTATGATTTTGGTGCAATAAAAAGTGTTGTTAAAACCTCATCAATCAGTTTTCCTTCGATGCTAATTTTCCCAAAATGTGCTGTGTGTGATGCTTGTTTCAATAAATTTTTTCCAACAAAAAGGTCGTTGGTAATTGTAATAGCATCCGGGCCACTTACCCTGATTACACCAATGGCACCCACGCCTTCGGGAGTTGCCAATGCACAAATGGTATCTCCGGTTGTATATTCAGGTTTCCACGACATGTGGCGAAAATACAGTATTTATACATTTTACGTGAATGATAAATAAGTACATAAAAAATGATAACTCGCAAACATAATTTTAACCCGTAGCTGTGCAACCCGTTTTGTTAAATGAAATGAAGGCTGTGATGCCTCAGAAGCAAATTGAAAACATTTTTTTCAAAAAACACCTACGCACCACACCCTCAGATGTGGTTGATGCCGCTATTCATAAACATAACCAACAAATTGAACCGCTGATTGATTGCACCACTTGCGGCAATTGCTGTAAGCAATTAGAGCCCGGTTTAGATGATGATGAAATAGCCGTATTGGCAAACGAAAAAAGTATGACGACTCAATCTTTCAGAAATGAGTATGTAGCCTTTGACGGGCAATCCCTTTTTTTGAAAACTAAGCCTTGCCTATTTTTGAAAGATTGCAAATGCACCATATACAACCAAAGGCCGAAAGCTTGTGCAGGATTTCCGCATTTAGATGGAGAGAATATGAAATACAAACGTAGCCTATGGGAAAACTATGCACTTTGTCCAATTGTATTTAATGTAGTAGAAAAACTGAAACAAGAATTTAATTTTAATTATGGCAGTTGAGGACTTTCATACATTTATAACTTCGATAGGCGCATCAGAATCCGTTGAGATAAAGTCAACACATCCAATGTATCAATACGGGACATACATGTTTCATTTTATCTCATTAAAAAATTATCCGCCACACAACCCTGAATATTTGATAGAACTGATACATGAAGCCGAAGCAAAAGGTTATAAGCTTATCCATATTTGGGAAGACTTTTGGCTACACAAAAAGCACATCATACAAGGACGCATACATGCACTTTTGGGCAAAAGCCAACGCATACATGGCAGAAAAACCATGGTGAAGCGAATTGATAAACACACTGCCCATGCATTTCTGGAAACACATCATTTGCAAGGTGCTACCTCAGCTTATTATAAATTTGGATTGTACAACAAAGAAGAGTTGGTAGCTGTTGCCACATTTAGCAAAAGTAGAATCATGCATGACGGACCCAATTATTACCGCTCGTACGAGTTGGAAAGATTTGCCAGCAAAAGCGGATTTACTGTTACAGGTGCACTTAGCAAATTACTTTCTTTTTTTATAACTACCCACAATCCTGCACATTTAATGACCTATGCCGACAGGGAATGGGGAGCAGGAGCAGGATATAGCAAATTGGGATTTAGCAAAACAGGAGAAACCGCGCCTCATCTTTTTTGGGTTCACAAAATCACTTTGCAAAGAATTAAACCAGCAGAAGTCAACCAAAACCAAGCGCATTATTTCGCAATTTACAACGCAGGCAGTATCAAATTTGTATTAGATAAACGCAAGGTGTAGGTATTGAAAAATTGAGGTAAGATGCAATATGGGGAGTTTGAAATCTATTTGAAAGGATAAGCTATACTTCATTGATCTTAGAAGCTATTAAGAAACGACTTTTATCTTTGGATGTAAACTAGCCATAGTAAATTCAATGTATTTCCACAGCATTTCAACTTGATTATTGTGCAATTTGATCAATACCTCCAATGCCAGGCATGGGTTGTCTGTTATGCGCTTTTTTTAGTTGAACAGATCTGCGTAAAAAAAATGAAGTAGTCCAAGTATAATCGTTGATAGGACCAAAGCCGGTCATGTCAACTTCAATTAAATCATTTTCTCTAAGAAAAGTAGCTGTTTTGGGATGCCAATCGGCATTGTCTAATACCACAATTCCATCTGGTGCTAAATTCTTAATTGCTTCAATGGCGCAATCATGTCTATGGCTACCATCTACAATAATGATATCAAATGATTTTTGAAATGATTGAATGGCATTTATATAATTATGTTGATCTCCCTCAAAAAGGTAAGTTACATTTGGCGGTAATTGTAGTTTAATTTTTTCGTACCAAATCCTGTCATCTTCTACAGCAATAATTGATTTGCATCTATTGGCCCAAAATATCGTAGAGTTTCCAGACCCAAACTCAAAAACATTTTTATCTGTAAAATCTAGTTGTTTGATATACTCAATTGCAGGGTAAGTATACCAAGGTATGGGTTGATTATTTGCATCGATACAGCTCCATTTTTTCATTGAATCGTATTGACCAAACTGCTTAGATAGGATAGTGTAATTATTGATTGATTTAAATATAGGCGCGGGCAAAATGCGTCTGATTATTTTATTTATCATGGTAATATTTTATCCAACAATAAAATATTTAATCCAATATTCAAAAAACATTAAGAACCACAGCTAAAGGGCACTTGCAATGGTAAAATAAAGTAGACCAAATTTAGTGACATCCAACTAGCGATTGCAGTAAAGCTATGTATGCTTGCAATACGTATTATAAGTGGGAAATGACAGTTTGCTAAAGTTTATTAATAAATACACTTATACACTCCATGCATCACTCGGAGAGAGTATATAAAGCGAGCAATTTGGTTTTACTTAATCATGAAATGGGAGCTAGCAGGGCTAAATACTTGTAGTTTTTTTAGCCAATCGAAATTTATCAATAAGTAGATTATTGCAATAGGGTATTTACAACGTAAGGTCTTCCAATTTTATGATTAAGCATAAGTTACACAAAAAAAGGCACTCCACGGAGTGCCTTTTTTTTATAGCAATGTGTATATACTTACTTCGCATAATTGACTGCACGCTTTTCGCGAATAACAGTAATTTTGATTTGACCCGGATAAGTCATTTCTTTTTGGATGCGTTGCGACAAATCAATAGATAACAGGTCGGCTTGTTGGTCGGTTACTTTTTCACTTTCAACAATCACACGCAACTCACGACCGGCTTGTATGGCATAGGCTTTTTCTACACCATTGTAGCTAAGGGCGGTATTTTCCAAGTCTTTCAAGCGTTTCATATAGTTTTCACTATCTTCTCTGCGGGCTCCGGGTCTTGCACCCGATATGGCATCGCAAGCTTGGATAATTGGAGAGATGATTGAAGTCATTTCTATTTCATCGTGGTGGGCACCTATGGCATTTACTACTTCGGGATGTTCTTTGTATTTTTCGGCAAGCTTCATTCCAAGCAAAGCGTGTGGGGTTTCCGGATCATCGTCAGGCACTTTTCCTATATCGTGTAGCAATCCTGCCCGTTTAGCAAGTTTTACATTTAGTCCCAATTCGGCTGCCATGGTTGCACATAAGTTGGCTACTTCACGCGAGTGTTGCAATAGGTTTTGTCCGTAGCTGGAGCGGTAGCGCATGCGGCCAACCATCCTAATCAACTCGGGATGCAAACCATGAATAGCCAACTCAATACAGGTACGCTCTCCAATTTCTACTACTTCTTCTTCCAGTTGCCTACGGGTTTTGGCTACCACTTCTTCAATACGTGCCGGGTGTATGCGGCCATCCTGTACCAAGCGGTGAAGCGATAAGCGGGCAATTTCCCTGCGAATGGGATCGAAGCAAGAAAGGATGATGGCTTCGGGTGTATCATCTACAATGATTTCAACTCCGGTGGCAGCTTCTAAGGCGCGAATATTTCTTCCTTCGCGTCCAATGATGCGGCCTTTCATTTCGTCATTATCGATATTGAATACCGATACAGAATTTTCAATAGCATGTTCAGCAGCAGTACGTTGAATAGAGCTTAAAATAATTTTCTTTGCTTCTTTGCTTGCCGTAAGTTTGGCTTCATCCACAATATCTTTAATGTGACTTACCGACTCGGTTCGGGCTTCAGCAGTGAGGGCTTCAACCAATTGGGTTTTGGCTTCAGCCGCAGTAAGTCCTGCAATTTTTTCAAGTTGTTTCACTTGGTTTTGCAGTGCTTTTTCAGCTTCTTCTTTTTTGGCAGCCACCACTTCAAGCTGTTTGTTTAGGGTTTGGCGCAATTGGTCAACTTCGGCATCTTTGCGCTGAGCACTTTCCAATTTTTGGTTCATGCTTTGCTCCTTTTGTTTGAGCTTGTTTTCATTTTGCAATACCTGTTGGTTGCGTTGGGCCACTTCTTTTTCGTGCTCAGCTTTTAGTTGCAAAAAGCGTTCTTTGGCTTCAAGTGTGCGGTCCTTTACCAAAATTTCGGCTTTGGCTTTGGCTTCGCTCAAAAGGGTTTCGGCTTTCTTTTTAATAATGTTTTGCTGGATCACATACATTACACCGGCTCCAATGCCAAGTGCAATTAGTCCAACAATGATGGTCATGTACAATTCCATAGTTACCGTTTTTTTTAGTTAACTGTTAGTTTCTTTAAATTAATTACGGTGACTGAGGGGCAAAAAACCAGCTATATGCGGATGTGGCTTAACAACTTGGCAATTTCTAGTGTTTCCAAATCAACGGCTTCTTGGTTTTGAGAGGCCTGTTGTTGTTGCACCAGCAGTGCAGTTGTTGTCTCAAGCAAAATCATGGATAAGAGGTCTTGTTTATCGCGAACTGCAAATTGTTGTTGCAGTTCCTTTATCTTAT
>JBIINH010000231.1:0-7480 GCA_044337585.1 Bacteroidia bacterium | reverse complement strand
GCTCGCCTGCTGCTTTGTATTTGCCATGCCTTATCAGTTGCATTTCTACCCCAATTTTATCAAACATATTTTTTAGGTAAGCTACGTTATAACTTGTGCCGTTAAACAGCATATCGCCATTTGGGTGCAAATAAATTTTATCGGAGAGGCTGGTAATAAAATAAGCATGTTCTTCAAGCATTTCAGCGTAGCTGTATATAAATTTACCCGAAGCTTTAAAATCAACCAATGCATTTCTAACTTCTTGTAATGTTGCGTAACTGTTGGGAGAAAACCCCGATTTAAATACGATGCCTTTGATTTTGTCATCGGTTTTGGCATGTTTTATCGCAAGCAAAATTTCACGCAAACCCGGATTTCCATTCTCATCATTATCACCAAAACTTATTTGTGCAAAAGGATTTTCATCTTCACGTTCTTTAAATCCATTTTCTAAATTGATGGTGAGGATACTATTTGCGTCAACAACTGTCTCTTCTTTTGAGAAACCTGCTGCCATAGCTGCTATGATGGAAACAAAAATAAGCGTTAGCAAGGCCAACGAAACAAAGAATCCGATAATGGTAGCTAATAATGTTTTGAAAAATGATTTCATGTGTTTGATTTATTACGGATTCAAAAATGCAAAACTATAACCAATATCGTGCATTACATTTTGATAATTGACGGAATAAATGTGTAAAAGGTTTGAAGCGGTTATGGGTGGAAAAGGAAAAAGCCTGTATTTTCGCAGCATGGAATTAGATAAACTTACCGCTATTGGACCCATTGATGGTCGCTACAGAAAGCAAACGGCCGTATTGGCTCAATATTTTTCAGAATATGCGCTTATGCAATACCGTGTGTTGATAGAGGTTGAATACTTTATTGCATTGGTGGAAATGCCGTTACCACAACTTAAAGGCTCACTTAGTGCCGGTTTGAAACAATCGCTCAGGGAAATTTATATTTTATTTACTGAAGCAGATGCTAATCGCATCAAAAGCATTGAACAAACTACCAACCACGATGTAAAAGCGGTTGAATATTTTTTGAAAGAGAAAATAGAGACCTTGGGTCTTTCGAAATATTCAGAGTTCATTCACTTTGGATTAACTTCACAGGATATCAACAACACATCTATTCCGTTGTCGTTGAAAGATGCCATGAACCAAGTGATTATTCCCGAAATTGAAAACCTGATTGCTTCCCTACGCAAATTGGCAAATGCTTGGAAAAAAGTACCCATGTTGGCCCGCACTCACGGACAACCGGCTTCACCTACAAGGCTTGGAAAAGAAATGATGGTGTTTGTAGAAAGATTGGAAATTCAACTCGAAGTGCTTAAGCAAATACCATTTGCAGCAAAGTTTGGTGGCGCAACAGGTAATTTCAATGCACACCATGTTGCATATCCAAAAATTAATTGGACAAATTTTGCCAACGAATTTCTTCATTCGCTTGGCTTGCATCGCTCGCAACACACCACGCAGATTGAACATTATGACCAACTGGCTGCAATGTTTGATTGCAGCAAACGCATCAATACCATATTGATTGATATGTGTCGAGATATTTGGCAATACATTTCGATGGATTATTTTAAACAGCAACTGAAACCGGGAGAAGTTGGCTCATCTGCCATGCCACATAAAGTAAATCCCATTGATTTTGAAAATGCAGAAGGTAACCTGGGCATAGCCAATGCTATGTTTGAGCATTTATCAGCAAAACTTCCAGTATCACGTCTACAGCGCGATTTAACAGATTCAACCGTACTTAGAAATATCGGTGTGCCGTATGCACATACAATTATCGCGCTCAATGCCACACAAAGAGGACTTGGCAAATTGTTGTTAAATGAGCCTGCATTACATGCTGATTTGGAAGCTAATTGGGCGGTTGTAGCAGAAGCCATTCAAACCATTTTGAGAAGGGAAAATTACCCAAAGCCATACGAAGCATTGAAAGCATTAACCCGTACCTACAAGAAAATCACCCAAAAAGATATTGCTTCATTTATTACCAAACTGAAAGTTTCAGCCAAAGTAAAAGCTGAGTTGAGAAAAATTACTCCGCAAAATTATACGGGAATTGGGTTTTAAGGGTGTAACAGTTGTCTGGTGTCTGGTGTTCACGCGTGCCGCTTGACAGGCGATTTTCAGTTAACGACTTTAAATGTATTATTAGTCGATTGCTAGACTTATTTGAAAATCAAATCAAATTCATTCAGTCTTGCATACTAGTTGCTCTAGACTTATCCATTTTGTTGAAATAAATATCACTATTAAGCAGTAAGTTTTGATAATTGATATCATAAAATTTGTGTGGATAAATGAGGAAATGCCATTACCAAATTTATTATTCAACTTTAATTTTCAATAATAATTGCATCAGTCAGCTTTTGAGTTAAATTAAGTCCATTTTATAGATTGGCGAGCCATATAATATTTTAAGCAGTTAATTTTAAATTATGATTTATTAGTAATTTAAATCTGCATTAAAAATGCAATTATATTACTGATAGTAAATTCATTAAACTTGTTACTCATGTAAGTCCCTTTTGGTAGATTAAAATTATAAAGTACTTTTGTAAACATTCACTCTAATAGTGTTGTTGTCCAGAATTCATCTTAAAATAGCTCTAACTGCTTCAATATGTATTGGAGTGTTTAACACTGCAATTTCACAAAACTGTACAGTAAATGCGAATGTTGACCAATCAATTTGCGCGAATCAACCACTTGTATTAAATGGTTCAGCTAGCGGATTGATTCAGTCCGGTACAATCCTTTGGACTCAAGTAAGTGGCCCAGCAGTAATAATCACATCACCAACAGCTTTATCAACCAATGTAACAGGATTTACAGGCGGTAACACTTATATTTTTCGTTTGAATGCAAAGTGTAATGACGGCTCAAATGTGTTTGATCAGGTTTCGTATACGGTTAGAAGTATAACAATTTCCAATACCGGAGCAGCAAAGCTGCTATGTCCGGGAACACCCGGAGGCACAATGACTGCAAATTTTCCGGGTGTGGGTGAAACCGGACTTTGGTCTGGATCCGGAGCAGGAATTACGCTTGCTTCAACTACGAATCCGATTACAGCAATCAATACTTCAGCTACCTCTGCCGGAACAGCCCCCTTTACATGGACTATAACTAATATAAATGGATGCAGTTCCTCTAGTACGGTTTCAATTACAAACAGAGGAGGTGTTGTGCCTGTAAGTGCTGGTCCAGATATTCTGGCCTCTGCGGTAACATGTTACAGCACCACAGCAACTGTAACAATGAATGCTTCATTTGGTGGAAATGGAGCAGCTGGTCAGATTGGGACATGGTCATTTATTAGTGGGCCTAGTGTTCCAACCTTTAGTAATCCTTTCATAAGAAACACAAGCGTTTCTAATCTAATACAAGGTACATACGTTTTACGATGGATAGTCAGCGGTGCATGTGCAAATGGATCAGACAATGTATCCATTTTTGTTCCAGCTTCTACAAACTCACTCACCTCGCTTGGATCAAACAATACACTGTCCTACTGTGATAACCGTACAACAGCTATTCTTACTGTACCATCGCCTTCATTTGTTGGTGAAAGCGGACGATGGACTCAGTTAAGCGGGCCAACAACAGCAATAATAACTGATACCACGGCATCTAACACAACAGTTACCGGATTAAACGGTCTACCTGGAAGTACTTATTCTTTTCGATATACATTAACAAATTTATTTGGATGTTCGACTTCTGTTACTAGAAATATAAGATTTTTTTCCCCTGTAGACAGTATGGTAATATTGGGAGGAAATCAAATTTTAGCTTGTAATCAATCTTCAACATCAGTTTCTTATATCGCTTCAGGTGGTAACCTGACTCAGTATAGAATAATAAGTGGACCACCTGGACCATTTACTTACCCAACAGGATTTACAAATAGTAATACTAGTCCACAGGTTATATCTGGTTTAACTGCCCCTGGAACTTATATTGTTCAATTTCAACGAACTGTAAATTTGTCAACTAATGCTTGTCCACCAAATAGCACTACTTTGTCAATCACAACATCCTTTACTCCTACAGCAAGTAATGCTGGTTCTAATCAGATATTGGTTTGTTCCGATACCACAACAGCACTGGCAGGAAATAATCCGCTTGTGGGTACAGGAACTTGGCATCAATTTTCAGGACCGAACACTGCCAATATCGTCAATCCTAACTCTAGTACCTCTAATATTAACGGACTCATAAACGGTGTTTACTTATTCAAGTGGTTGATATCGGCAGGACCTACCTGTTCAGTGAATGAAGGTACTGCACGCGTAGTAGTTGCAACAGTGCCACCTACTACGTCTGTGGCAGGCAGCAATAGTAGTGTTTGTTTCAATTCTCCATTCGGGCTTTCTGCCAACACACCGGCAAGTAATGAAACAGGAACATGGACAGTTTCTCCATCTGCAGGGGTTGTATTTTCAAATATCAACAGCCCGACATCCACCGTTGTATTACCCAACCCACTCACCTCATACAATCTGACTTGGACAATAACAAATGCATGCGGTAGTTCTGCATCCAGTTTAGTTCTAACAACCTTATCTACTTCAGGTCCCGTTACTGCTAATGCAGGCGCTGATCAATGTTTCCCATCGTCTACAACGAGTTTTACATTAGCGGGTAATGATCCGGTACCTGGAACAGGCACATGGAGAAAACTAACTGGACCAGCTTGTATCATTACTGATACGACATTGTTTAATTCTACAGTAACAGGCATGTCAAATGGTGTTTACACTTTTGAGTGGGCAACCAGCAGAAATGTGTGTGCAATATCAAGAGACACCATAGAAATTACTATATCCGCGCCTGTAACAACTGCAGTTGCAGGACCCAATCAGGATATATGTGGTACCTCAACCTTCCTTGCCGCAAACACACCAAGTGTTGGTACTGGTGTTTGGTCACAGGTCAGCGGTCCAACCGGGTTTTCATTTGCCAACATCAATTCGCCAACATCGGGTATTACGGGATTAACCCAGGGAACATATGTTCTACGATGGACTATTTCAATAGGCTCTTGTTCATCTAGTCAGAGCGATATGACTATTCAGGTTTCAACACCTCAAACCATTGCAAATGCAGGTGCAAATCAATTTTTATGCGGTACAACTTCAACAACACTTGCAGCGAATACACCAGCTTCAGGTTCGGGTTTCTGGACGATTGTTTCTGGACCGGGTATTCCAACTTTTAGTTCGGTAAATTCTCCTACCGCAACTATTTCAGGTTTAACCCAGGGAACATACGTGCTTCGATGGAATATTCCAGCAGGTTCATTTTGCCCTGCAAGCTCAAGTACAGTTTCTATCACAGTTGTACCAATCGCTTCAGCAGGTACAACAGCCAATTTATGTGAAGCCGGCTTTGTAGAATTGACGGGTAATACAGGAAGCACCGGAACGTGGTCTCAGTTTAGTGGGCCTGCTGTTACAATAACTTCAACAGGGCCCAACACAGCTGCTGCTTCAGGTCTCACCGGACCCAATTCCTACGTATTTACCTACACCATACCCACTATAGGAACCTGTGCTTCAACCTCAAGTAACAGGACAATAATTGTTTCTGCACAAGGAACTACGGCTAATGCAGGCAGCGACCAAAATGTTTGCAGAAATCCCAGCCCGGTTACTGTAACATTTGCCGGAAATACAGCTACAACAGGTAAAGGTGTTTGGTCAAAATTAGCGGGCCCTTCTGGGGGTGATGTCTTTTCTCCAAATGATTCTACACCCTCAGCAACTGTTTCAATTAGTAATTCAGGAACGTATGTTTACTCTTGGAGAATATCGAATGGAGCGTGTTCAAATGCAGATCAGGTTTCGATTAATGTATTTACCCCGCCCACAACTTCTAACGCTGGACCTCCGATAACAACTGTTTGCGATACTGTTGCTACAATGGCAGCCTCAGCTATTTCAGTTGGTTCAGGTTTGTGGACACAAGATTCAGGTCCCAACACTGCGGGTATTTTAGCCCCTAACTCAAGCAATTCTATCATGACAGGACTAGTTCCCGGAACATATGTTTTCCGTTGGACAACATCAAATGGAACCTGTCCTACTAGTACTTCTACGGTCAACACGACTGTATTTGCAAGACCTACGGCAGCCAACGCTGGTCCTGACCAGAACTTGTGTAATGTGACTTCTGCAACTTTGGCTGGTAACCCCATTCTTAGTGGCAGCGGACTATGGTCTCAATTATCAGGACCTAATTCAGCAACAATTTCAGATGCAACTTTAAATAATACACTTATTTCAGGGTTGATAACAGGGATGTACACTTTTCGTTGGACATCAACATTAACACCTTGTAGCAGTTCGGATACCGTTCAAATTAATATTTCACAACTGCCAACTGTTGCCAATGCCGGAAATGATAGCGCTATTTGTATTTCATCAAATGCAAACTTATATGCGAATGCCGCTTTAGTTGGAACCGGAATCTGGACTCAGGTTAGTGGCCCAAGTTTAGTCACTTTTATAAATTCCAACTCACCAACTACACAGATAATTGGACAGATCCCTGGGGTGTACATCTTTGAATGGACAATTTCCAATGGAAGCTGTACAGCCAGCAGTGATCAGGTTTCGATTACATTCAGTTCAGTCGCGTCATTGGCAGTTGCAGGCATAAATCAAACGGGATTATCAACATGCGGGTTAACTAGTTTAACGTTATCTGCTACAAATCCTTCTGCCGGAACCGGATTATGGTCTGTGACATCAGGCTCAGGAGGTAGTTTCGGAAATCCAAATATTAACAGTACCACGTTTTCCGGAGTAGCCGGGAATTCATACATCTTGAGATGGACGGTTTCAAATGGAGCATGTTCAAATTTTGATGAAATCAATATTACATTTAATCAAAATCCAGGTCCGCCATCGGCTACTCCAATTGTTTGTATTAATAATTCCATACCAAGCATTAAACACAAAACTTTTGGTGCAACAGGAATTGGGACACCGTCCGCACTACCTGCAGGTGTTTCCGTATCTTTTTCTTCTGATACCATAACTATAACGGGAATCCCGACAACATCCGGAACATATTCCTACTCCGTTCCAACCATTGGATCTATATGTTCTGCACCTGCAAGCGGCATAATCACTGTCACACCCGACAAAACCGCAAGCGCAGCTTCATCTACACCTACTTTGTGTATCAATACATCTTTGGGAACCATCACACATATCACTTCAGGCGCAACTGGCATTGGAGTAGCCACTGGATTACCGACAGGTGTGAGTGCGATATTCAGTTCAGATACGATACGCATCAGCGGTACACCAACTGCATCAGGTATATTTAACTACAGCATCCCATTAACCGGAGGCTGCGGAACCGTATCGGCAAGCGGAACGATTACTGTTACACCCGATAACACAACAAGTGCAGCATCATCTACACCAACGATTTGCATCAATAATGCAATC
>JBIINH010000109.1:0-7635 GCA_044337585.1 Bacteroidia bacterium | reverse complement strand
TTGTTTTGAATATGGCTCCACAGTAAAAACACTTACATCATACCGATGTGATAAGTATTTTAAAATATTTAGCGTTGATATCTCCCCTCCTGTTGTGGCAGGGAGAAATGGATACGAGATGATAGCCAATATTTTTTTTTCAGGCGTTGTCATCAATAGGTTGTTATGATTTGTATGCAACAATATGAATCCGATCGCCCTCTATATTAAATAATTTTGTGAGCATATAATTGATGTATTGAAATACAAGTTTCACGCTATTTTCAATAATACCACCCCTTAAGGTTATTGTGTGAGGTGGTTTAATTTCATTTTCAACAATGATTTGATTAAATCCTGCAACAGAAAGCATGCTTTTTGAACTAGCCGCAGAAAATTCAGTTAAATGGTAAGGAGGTATCGTCATTGTTTTTTGTTTACCCATTAGTTTAAACAAGACAAATGCAATTTTGCTTGAAAGTAAATTGAGCGTACCTGGTAGTTGAATCAATAAGACCCCACCTTTTTTTAGTAATAAATTTGCTGTAATTAGCGCTTCCTTTGGGTGTGTAAAATGTTCAAGTACATCATTCATCATTATTACATCAAAACTTTCAGGTTGGAAACTAGTGCCTATTAATTGCTCATCAAATGGCGCATTTACAATATTGACACCAAAATTATCATTGCCATAGCTGGCTGCATATGCCGATAATTCTGTTCCCGCTACTTGATATCCAGCATTTTTTAATGCGTTAAGAAAATGACCTGTAGCACAGCCAACATCGAGTATTGCGCCCCCTTTTGGTGCGTATTTTTTCATAGCATTTACCCCATCGGCATAATCACCTGCTGACAATATCTGCAAATAGTCTACTTCCATGTGATGTGTTTGTTTATCGGCACCAGTAAAATAATCCACTGCATACATTTGTTCTATTTCTTTGTCCGTTGGCCTTGGCCAAATTGAAACCAAACTGCACCCTTCACATTTTATCGCCCACAAATACCTTTCTTTAAACAAATACCTAAATGGTATTTTAGCTCCTTTGTCTGATCCACACAAATTGCATTTAAAAATGGTTTCACTCATTGATTACGATTGGGTATAATATAATTGGGGCGGAAGCTACAAATAATATCATAAAAAAAGCCCCTGCATGCAGAGGCTTTTTAAAAGTTATTTACAAACTACTATGCTTTAGCAAACCAAGATTTACAATTTCCACCTTCGTTTACAGGGCCTTTAAATAGCTGGCAACCTCCACATCCGTTTGCTTGGGTACCAGGCTGATAAAAACGACAGTTACCGCAATTCTTAGCAGAATCCTCTGTTTTTTCTACATATCCTACTGAATTGCGTGCATTGATTTCGGCTTCTGTTAATCCGGACAAATCGTTGCAATTTGCACTTGATGCTGAAGCTTCTGGTGCTGCCGGTGTTGGATTTGGAGTGGCTTCTGGTGTAGTTGTGGTATTTTGCTGTGGGGTATTTCCGCCACCACATGCTGTTAATAATACACTGCTGCTTAATGCACCTAGAGCGATTGATTTTAAAAAGTCTTTTCTTTCCATGGTTGTGTTTTTATGTTATGCTCAAATAAACACAAGTGAAATATGATTTGTTGTAACAAAGTATAATTTAGACTTTTTTTGAATAAGGAACTAAATTGAGGATGAAATTGCAGCAACTTCATTGTACCATTTCTCGCCATACATTCTGATTAGCGGTTCTTTCAAAAAGGCAAATACTGTTACCTTATGCTTTTCACCCAATTTACATGCCGGTTTGCATATTTCCCATCTGTTGTAATTCAGCGCATCGTACTCACCTACTTTTGAAATGCGAATGGGATATAAATGACATGAAATGGGTTTTCTAAACTGCGTTTCACCTTCTTTCCATGCCTTTTCAATACCACAGCTTAATACGCCTTGTTCGTTTCTGAATGAGAAATTACACTCCCCAGTTGGCAAGCAAGTGGTAACAATATCTCCGTCCTTATCTTTTTCCCATACGCCCTTTGATTCAATTTGGGCTACTGCTTCTATCGATAAGAATGGCAGAATACTTTCCAATTCATTTTCCAGTATAACAATCTCTTTTTCATCAAGAGGTGCTCCAAAATCACCTTCAACACAGCATGCACCTTTGCACTTTGTAAGGTCACAAATAAAATTGTTGTCGAATAATTCTTCAGACAAAAGGGTGTTTTCGAATAGAATCATATGCGTACAAAAATAAAAAAAGCCTTTCTTTATGAGAAAGGCTTTTTGGTATGCTGTTAAATATTATTATTCAGCTGTATCAGTAGAAATATCTTCTGCTGCTGGTGCTACTTCTTTTTTAGTAGCAGTTTTGCGACCTCTACGTGTGCGTGATGCAGATTTAGAAGTAGTGTCTTTAAGCATTGCTTCGTTAAAATCAACCAATTCGATAATGCACATTTCAGCATTATCTCCTTTGCGGTTCATAAGCTTTAAGATACGTGTGTAACCACCAGGACGAGTAGCTACTTTCTCAGCTACTGATCCAAACAGTTCTTTTACTGCTTCTTTATTTTGCAAATAGCTAAATACTACCCTGCGAGAATGCGTAGTATCTTCTTTACTTTTTGTTACAAGTGGCTCTACAAACTTCTTCAACTCTTTAGCTTTAGCCAAAGTAGTTGTGATACGCTTGTGCACTATGAGGGAAGCTGCCATATTGCTCATTAAAGCTTTACGATGCGATGCTGTTCTACCCAAGTGATTTACTGTTCTTCCGTGTCTCATCTTTCTGTTACTTTAAAATCTTTATTCTTCTGTTGATAGGTATTTATTTACATCCATACCAAAAGTCAAACCTTTGTCTTTAACCAACTCTTCTAGTTCTGAAAGAGATTTTTTACCAAAGTTTCTAAACTTTAACAAATCTCCGATATCATACTTTACCAATTCGCCAAGTGTTTTAATATCCGCTGCTTTTAGGCAGTTGTATGCACGAACAGAAAGGTCAAGATCGGATAAAGGTGTTTTTAATATCTTACGGATATGCAAAATATTTTCGTCAACCTCTGAAGGTAATTCTTTAACTTGAGTATCAAGTGTGATTAACTCGTCTGAGAAAAGCATGAAATGCTGAATTAGAATCTTTGCAGCTTCTTTAAGTGCTTCTTCCGGATGAATTGAACCATCTGTAGCGATCTCAATAACAAGTTTTTCGTAATCTGTTTTCTGCTCTACGCGGTAATCTTCTACGGTATATTTTACATTTTTAATTGGCGTAAAAATAGCATCCATTGGGATTAAACCAATTGGTGCATCTTTAGGCTTGTTTTCATCAGCAGGAACATAACCACGGCCTTTTTCTACAGTTATTTCTAGTTCGATATGGGTTTTAGGGTCCATATTGCAAATAACCAATTCAGGATTGAGTACTTTAAACGTATTGGTATGCTTTGTAATGTCACCTGCGAGAAACTGCTCTTGTCCTTTAATATTGATAAAAATTTTCTCACTGTCAATACCATCTACAATACGCTTAAAACGCACCTGCTTAAGATTAAGAACTATTTCTACTACATCTTCAATTACACCTTTGATAGTTGAGAATTCGTGCTCAATACCAGTTACTTTGATTGATGTGATTGCATAACCTTCTAGTGAAGACAAAAGGATTCTACGCAAAGCGTTTCCAATAGTCACACCATAACCTTTTTCCAAAGGGCGAAATTCAAACTGACCAAAAAAGTCAGTTTCTTTATGCATGATTACTTTGTCCGGTTTTTGAAAAGCAAGTATGGCCATTTATTTATATTTAAGTATTGAGTTAATAATTATTTCGAGTACAATTCAACGATAAGTTGTTCTTTGATGTTTTCAGGTATTTGATCACGTTCAGGGAACATTAGGAAAGTACCTTGCATTTCTTTTGCATCCCAAGTTAGCCAATTGAATTTATTGCTGCTATGAGTATTCAAAGAGTCGTTGATTGATTCCAATGATTTAGACTTTTCACGAACAGCAACTACATCGCCCGGTTTCAAAGTGTAAGAAGCGATATTTACCACTTTTCCATTAACCGTAATATGTCTGTGAGATACCAATTGACGTCCAGCTGCGCGAGTAGGAGCAATACCTAAACGATATACTGTATTGTCTAGTCTTGCTTCCAAAAATCTTAATAAGTTTTCTCCGGTGATCCCTTTTTTACGAGCGGCTTCTTCAAATATTTTGTAGAATTGACGTTCAAGAACACCGTATGTATATTTTGCTTTTTGTTTTTCGTACAACTGAATAGCATATTCAGTAAGTTTAGCACGCTTACGCGACATTCCATGTTGCCCTGGAGGTGTACCTCTTCTTTCGAAGTTTTTGTCTGGTCCAAAGATTGGCTCTTTGAAACGTCTAGCGATTTTTGTTTTAGGTCCTATATATCTGGCCATTGTCTTCTATTTTCTCTTTAAAAATGGAACTAATTATACTCTTCTTGATTTAGCAGGGCGACATCCATTATGGGGCAATGGTGTTATATCACGTATAGAAATAATGTCAAGACCTGAAGCTGCTAAAGTTCTGATAGCTGAATCTCTTCCTGATCCTGGTCCTTTTACAAATACATCTACTTTTTTCAACCCAAGGTCAACTGCTACTTTAGCACAATCTTGAGCGGCTGTTTGTGCAGCGTAAGGAGTATTTTTCTTTGACCCCCTGAATCCCATTTTACCTGCCGAAGCCCAAGATATAACTTGACCTTGCGCATTGGTAATTGAGATGATGATATTATTAAACGAAGCTTTGATATGCGCTTGTCCGTGCGTTTCAATAGCTACATTTCTTTTCTTTGATGTCTTTTTTCCTTGATTAGCCATGGTTGATTTATTTGCTAATGATTACTTAGTTACTTTTTTCTTACCTGCAACAGTCTTACGCTTACCTTTGCGTGTGCGTGAGTTTGTACGGGTTCTTTGTCCGCGAACAGGTAATCCTTTACGATGGCGTAATCCGCGGTAGCAACCTATATCCATCAATCGCTTGATGTTTAATTGCTTTTCCGAGCGCAATTCACCTTCTACTTTAATTTGTTCTGTAATGTATTTACGAATAGCATTTAAGTCACTATCGTCCCAATCTTGAACTTTTTTCCCAAGATCGATACCACATTCAGTCAAAATTGCCTGTGCAGTAGAGCGGCCAATGCCGTAAATGTAAGTGAGTCCTATCTCACCTCTTTTGTTTCTGGGTAAATCTATACCTGCTATACGAGCCATAATTAGTTATTATCCTTGACGTTGTTTAAATTTTGGATTCTTTTTATTGATTACGTAAACTTTGCCGTTACGCTTAACAATTTTGCAGTCTTCACTGCGTTTTTTGACAGATGCTCTAATTTTCATATTGTTACTTGTACCTGTAAATAATTCTACCTTTACTTAAATCATATGGCGACATTTCAACTGAGATCTTATCTCCTGGTAAAATTTTGATGTAGTGCATCCTCATTTTACCTGAAATATGAGCTATAATTTCGTGTCCATTTTCTAAACGCACCCTGAACATCGCGTTTGATAACGATTCTGTTATCACACCGTCTTGTTTGATCAGAGATTGTTTTGACATATTTTATTTTTTTTATTGGGGCTGCAAAAATAGTGTAAAAAATTGTATTACAAAATATTTATGCTGCTCCTACTGCTGTTCGACCTTTGATTCTACCTGACTTCATTAACCCATCGTAATGCCTCATAAGTAGGTGACTTTCAATTTGCTGTAAAGTATCTAATACCACACCCACAAGGATGAGTAAAGATGTACCTCCGTAAAACTGAGCAAACTGACTATTTATATTCATTACACCTGCCAATGATGGCAAAATAGCAACTATTGCCAAGAAGAAAGATCCCGGTAGGGTAATTCTTGACATCACTCCATCTATGAAATTGGCTGTTGATTTGCCTGGTTTTACTCCCGGTATAAATCCACTGTTGCGTTTCATATCATCAGCAATTTGCGTTGGATTTACTGCAATTGCTGTGTAGAAGTAAGTGAACAATATAATCAACAATGCAAATGTGATATTATATCCAAATGACATTGGGTTAATAAAAGTAGAGATAATTCCTTGCATGGTTTCATAGTTAGGAAAAAACTGTGCAATGGTTGAAGGAATAAACATTAACGCTTGAGCGAAAATGATTGGCATTACTCCGGCAGCATTTACTTTTAACGGAATATACTGACGAACTCCTCCGTATTGGCGGTTGCCCACAATTCTCTTTGCATATTGAACAGGTATCTTGCGGGTACCTTGCACTAACATAATTACGCCCATAATTACTGCGAATAAAGCGGCAAGTTCTACCAAGAATATAACCAATCCTCCTCCTGAATCAGAAAGTTTAAAATTGAATTCATCTTTTAATGCAAATGGTAAGCGTGCAATAATTCCAATCATAATAATCAATGACACACCGTTACCAATTCCTTTATCTGTAATACGCTCACCTAACCAAAGAACAAACATGGTGCTTGCCGTAAGGATAATTACAGAAGTGAACATGAAAAGAAAATCTGACATTACAGAAGGATCTGTAATTGAAAGAATGGCATTGGGATTTTCAGATTTTAAATTGATAAGGAAACCAACAGACTGAACAGCAGTGATAGCGATAGTAAGGTAGCGTGTAATTTGATTCATCTTACGTCTGCCATCTTCGCCCTCTTTTTGCATTTTTTGGAAAGTAGGTACAGCCATGGTTAATAGCTGAACCACAATTGATGCAGAAATGTAAGGCATGATACCTAACGCGAAAATAGATCCACGTGCAAAAGCACCTCCTGCAAACATATTAATTAGTCCAAAGATACCTTCAGATGCTTGACGAGCTGACCCCTCTAACATATTAGGATCAACACCAGGTAGGGTAACATAAGTACCAACCCTGTATATCACCAACATCCAGAAGGTAATCGCTAGTTTGTAGCGCAAGTCTTCGATGCGATAAATATTCTTTATGGTTTCTATCAGTTTTTTCATCTGATTTGATTATAACGTTGTTGCTGTTCCGCCAACTGCTTCAATTGCTTTAATTGCAGTAGCTGAAAATGAATGTGCGGTAACTTGAACGGCTGATTTTATTTCACCTCTTCCTAATATTTTTATGCGGTCTTTTTTACCGGCTAATCCATTTTGAACAAATGTTTCGGCAGTAAAAAGAGTGATACCTTTAAGATCAACCAATTCTTGAATACGATCAACATTTATTGGTGTATATTCTACACGGTTGATGTTCTTAAATCCAAATTTTGGTACACGTCTGTATAATGGCATTTGTCCACCTTCAAAACCACGTTTGGTAGAAGTACCTGAGCGTGATCCAGCTCCTTTATGTCCGCGGGTAGATGTGCCGCCTTTTCCCGATCCTTGACCACGTCCAATACGCTTTCCTTCTCTTTGTATTGAGCCGGGAGCTGGCTTAAGTGTATGTAATTTCATTGTGAATGTCTTTAATTAATTAAGCGTTTTCAACTTTTAATAAATGTGCTACCTTTTTAATCATCCCCAATATCTGAGGTGTAGCTTCTTTTTCAATGGTTTGATTCATTTTTGTGAATCCCAAAGCGCGCACAGTCCTTTTTTGAGTTTCTGGTCTGTCGATGATGCTTTTAATTTGT
>JBIINH010000108.1:0-7645 GCA_044337585.1 Bacteroidia bacterium | reverse complement strand
ACTACACTGGCAGGTATGGCACGTGCGGCAACACATAAAGGAATAACAGCCGAAGGTATTTGTGTGCTGAAAGGTGCCGAAGCCATGGATGAAGAAATAGCCGCAATGGCGGGATTTCCGTTAAAGGTTCACCACCAATTTCACCGCGGTGGCTATGCCAAAACAGATGCACAGTTAGTTGAGTTTATGAAAGCATTTTATGATGATAATGGCTTTATGCTAGATCAGGTATACACAGCTAAAATGGTGATGGGCGTTGTGGCGCTGATAAAATCGGGATACTACAAAACAGGCGACAGGTTGTTGCTGATACATACGGGGGGATTGGTGGGGAATACTATTTTTTAGTTCGAAGTTCAGAGTTCGGAGTTCAGAGTTCGATGTTCAGAGTTCGGAGTTCGAAGTTCGGAGTTCGAAGTTCGATGTTCAGAGTTCGATGTTCGGAGTTCAGAGTTCGAAGTTCAGAGTTCGGAGTTCGGAGTTCGATGTTCAGAGTTCAGAGTTCAGAGTTCGATGTTCAGAGTTCGATGTTCAGAGTTCGATGTTCAGAGTTCAGAGTTCGATGTTCAGAGTTCGAAGTTCAGAGTTCGATGTTCGGAGTTCGGAGTTCAGTGTTCGGAGTTCAGTGTTCGATGTTCAGAGTTCAGAGTTCGATGTTCAGCGTTTGAGGTTTTAGTCTGTTCGAGTAGAACGTTAGTTCGTATCGAGAACAGATTCATTTTATATCAGACTTAATATAACTCCTAACAGCCGAGCATTGAATCATACTTGTGGCGTGAAACGTGCTAAAATGGTTGTGCATATTGGCTGTTACCGGCAGGTTGATTTATGCTAAAATTTAGTATACTTGTATTGCCTAATTAAATACTGCAATGCCTGCCGAAAAACTGAAACATTTTATGCTGATAAGAAAATTTAAAAAAGAAGCAAACATGCGCATGTCCACCCAAATTGGCGAGACATGCGAACAAAAGGTTCGCATATATACGAGTTAGTGGCAACCATAAGACAACAACAATGCAAACAATCGACATCATTGACAAATACATTAATTCTGACGACCTGACAAGACAAGCTATTGAAAAAGAAGTTGGACAATCAGAAACGACTTTAGGTTCATTACTTGGCTTTATGGACAACTGTGCTGTATTGGCGGTTCGACAAAAAGACGTAGAAAATATTTACAAAGGTCTTTACGCAAATGTTGTTGAAGCTTGCAGACAAGATTTTAGGGACAATATCATTGGCTTGACCAAACTTTATCACAGTTGCATAATGTTAGGACTTGACGCTGACAAAGAATTTCAAACCATAGCAAACAAAACCAGCGGACAAGGAAAAAACCTAATTGAAAAATTCGTAAAAAGAAAACCTGTTGACAAGACATTGCAATGTATGGGCTTAAAGACAACATTAACTCCGCAGTTTGACTTTATACAGGCTGACTTTGATGACGACTATTTAGCAGAAACTGAATATTCAGAAATAACAGACAAACAGATAATGAACACCAGCCACTAACAGCACATTGGCAATAGGCGGGGTTTCGTCTTCGCTTGACAGTTTTGTGGTAACAGAAAGTTCAGTTCTCCGAACAAACATTTGTGCTAAAAAGCCCGCCCATCGCCAATCTGCGGAACGTTTGTGGTCAGCTTAAAAGACAACCACTGACAGTTTGATAAAAAGTTAAAATTGACAATTATGACAAAGGAACATCATTATACAGCGACAATAGTTTGGACAGGCAACAAAGGACTTGGAACAAAGAACTATAAATCTTACGACCGAAATCATACTATTTCAATTGACAACAAAGTGGATATTTCGGCATCATCAGACCCAGCATTTCTTGGTGATAAGTCCAAACATAATCCGGAAGACCTATTAGTTTCATCATTATCGGGTTGCCATATGTTATGGTATTTGCATTTGTGTTCAGCTAACGGAATAATCGTAATTGACTATAAAGACAATGCAAGCGGAACTATGAAAGAAACAGAAGAAAATGGCGGACACTTCACAGAAGTGGTTTTACGACCAACTGTAATTATAACCGACCAAGCACAAGTTGACAGAGCAAACGAATTACATAAAGAAGCGAATAAAATGTGCTTCATTGCAAATTCTTGTAATTTTCCAGTTAGACATATTCCAACTTGTAAAGCAAAGGACGAATGAGATTGTATATGCAACAGACGATAGAAAGCCGAACCCATAACAGCACCTACCCAAAAAGCGGGGTTCTGCGTTCCAAAGACAGTTTAGTGGTTAATCAAACATTAGTTTTTCAAATAAAGTTTTGTGGTAAAAGTCCCGCCCATCGCCAATCTGCAAAACGTTAGCGGTAATGTTAAACAGATTTAATCATGACAAACAAACTTGTAACAATCATTTTTCTTTTAAGTTCACATTTTACTTATGGACAATCATATAAATTTAAAACTATTGACTCCTCTTATGTTTTTGACAAAGCAAAATATCATTTTGAAAGTGTTGAATTGGACAACTTATCGGATTCACAGGCCTTTGTTCATACGGCTTTCTTTATTGTTTGGTGTGTTGAGCATGACTTAATAAATGACCAGTTTAAACAAAAGTTTAAAAATCAAATTGACAAAATGAAATCAAGGCAAGTATCACCAACGCAATTATACCAGGACATGGATGGTGTTTTTATCGGTGGTATTTTGACATTGGAAGGTTATAATTTTGCAATGAAGTATTTTCATTTATCTAATGGACAATACCTCAAGGACTATGAGAAATTAAATTTCTTGACAAGAAAAAACAAGAGTATTTATGGCGTGGAAGACACTTGGTTAAATTATGAAATTGTCAGAAAACTATTGGACAAGAAATATTCAAAATGGAAATAAACACTGGTGCTAACAGCACCTACAAGAAATTGGCGGTTTTGTGTTTCGCAGACATCCCGCAGTATTGCGGGATGGTTATTCATCCCGACAGTCCCGATAGCTATCGGGATCGGAAGCCAACTGTGCAAGGCCGCGGAACCTTTATAGCCCATTTTAAAAGACGACATTGCGTAAACATAAATATTGAATTTCAATAAAGTTAAATGACTTGGACAGACAGAATTTCAGATTTAAAGTCTTATAAAATTCAATCTCACTCTGAGGAAGGATTGACAGAAGACTTTACAAACTTGTTTGCAGGAATAACTAGTGATGAATTTAGGGACGAACCGCAAATACTTATTTACATTAATGCAACAAATGGTAATCTTTTCATCTCAGCATTCGACAGCAAAACAAATGTGGCATCATTAAAAGTACTGCAAAAGAATGGCTTCATTAAAGTTAATGAAACTGAAACATCATTTAGTTGGAAATTGATAATTCAATAATATTGCAAGAAACCAACAACGACCATAACTGTTGCACTGCACAATTCATTTTTATACGGAATGGGATGGCAAGTAGAGTTATCCTTACTTCAGCTACATCACCTTCTCCGTACTCTTCAATCCATGTCCGCTGAAAAGAGAAACGACCGTGTTATCCGAATAAGCTTCGTTGTATTTTATGAGTCCGGCAATGGTAGCTGCTGAAGTGGGTTCAATATAATAGCCGAATTTTCCGCACATCAACCACGCTGCTTTTATTTCTTCTTCGGTTACGCTTATAAAAGTTCCAATAGTTTCGCGCACCATGTGCAACATTTGGGCTCCACGCACAGGCGCAGCAATCGCAATACCTTCGGCAATGGTAGGTGTGTTGGTTGTGGCAGCAAGAGATATTGCACCAATGGTAAATGCCGTTGCCAGCGGAGCACAGTTTGCGGCTTGTACAGCAATCAGTTTTGGCATGTTGCTGATATAGCCTGCACGAAGCAAATCTTGAAATCCGATATAGCAACCGATAATCAACGTCCCGTTTCCGGCAGGCAATACCACCGCATCAGGTGCTTGCCAGTTGAGTTGTTCGCATACTTCATAAGCAAAGGTTTTGGTACCATGATAAAAGTAGGGATTGTAGCAATGACTGGCGTAGTAATTTGCGGCCGCAGCGGCTAAAGCCGCTGCGGCCGCATCCTCTCGCGAACCGTTTACTTTGATGATATTTGCTCCATACATTTTCATTTGGGCAATTTTGCCCGGTGAGGTATCGGCTTGTAAAAAAATATCGCAATCAATATTCGCTTTTGCTGCATACGCAGCTATGGCGCATCCGGCATTTCCACTGGAATCCTGTATCACTTTTTTGATACCCAATTCATTCACATGACTCATAAGCACCGCAGCGCCTCTGTCTTTATATGACCCGGATGTGAAGAGCTGTTCTTGTTTAATAAAAACTTTTTTGCCGTGTAAATTAACGGTAAGTAGTGGGGTAAATCCTTCCTGAAATGTGATAATGGCTTCATCATTTGCAACGGGCAGTGCTTCCCTATATCGCCACATATTGGCGGGTCTTTTTGCTAAAGCTTGTATGTCAAAAATGTGATGATGGTGCAAGTCAAGCAGGTTTCCTGCCTCACTTAAAAAGCCTGTATAATTTGTATCAAATTTATCTCCGTTTATTGAATCAATCAGATATGTACTCATATCATCAATTTTTGGTAGGCTTTCATCCACCTATCCGGAATGTCATCATTCAATGCGGCTTGATAATCGGTATAACTGCAAGGCACCATATATTTTCCGGTATGTTTGCTGCGCTCATTGGGGTATGGCACTTCCATCCACCACCTGTCTGTATTCAAGTGTTTAAAAAATACAATCTCGTATGAATTGTTGTGGAGGAGTATTCTATAAATGGCATAATCCGTATTGCCTTCTACCGGATAATCAAACATGCGATTATAAAATCCGTCAATAAAATACCAAGCCATTTGCGCACATAATTTTGCGGTACGGCCATCTATGTCTTTGGTCACGTCATATTCATAAATACCTACGCTACTCAATTCATTACTCATGCCTGCATAGCGCATCAATTGGCAGGTTTGCTCTCCATAAAGTCCGTTTGGATTCCCAGCATTTGATGCTGGTGCATCTGATGCACGTAATGCATTCAGGTTCATAATAAGCATATCTGCATTGCGCAATACAGGCTCAGTTTGTTGCAAATTTTGCTGCAAATAACCCAAACGCATGATGTCGAAGTTCATACGTTCAAATGCATCAATACTTTCTTGTTCAATAAAGTATTGCTGTGCACCAAAATGAGAAACATTAAATAAATATGCAGGTTGGTGTGAAACAATTTTATTGAGATAGCTAGATTGTTCGGGTTGTGTATCATTGGCTAATAATTCTATATCACAATCGGTACAAACCACTTGCATGGAGCGGTTGATGTTTTGGTAAGCGGTGTATTGTGCATAAGCATTATCGGCACTACCACCCAAGATAATCACCACTATTTTTTGCTTCAATAAAAAATATAGAACCTCATTTAAGGCAAACAAAGTATCGTTCATGCTGTTTCCGGCCGTAATGTTTCCAAGGTCAACAATTTTTAAATCATATTTGGGTTGCACCAATTTGTAAAACTCTTTTCGAATGGCATCGGGCGATTTTGCCGTTCCGGATTGTTCATGAAATCTGCTTTCTTGCACGCCTAAAATGGCTATATGCGCACCTTCCAACGATGGCATTTTAAGTGTATGTAGCTCAATCACATTAATTAACGAACGTGGTGAACTGTTGCCGGGTTGTTGGTATACGTCAGTTGGAATCGGGTGTAAATAATCAGTGAGTTGCATAACCTGTTTGTTTCGAACAAATAAGTGTATTTTAGCGCGCTCATCAATAAACATATCCACAAACATTGATTCTGGTAAGCGGAGCTACAGGTTTTTTAGGTGCACACATGGTGTGTAAACTGCTGTCTCATGGCAAACGGGTAAAAGCAATATACCGCAGCCAATCGTCAATGGCTGAATTTGAATACATCTATTCTTTATATTTTTCGGATGACGAATCCAAAAACAATCTGCAGTGGCTTGAATCGGATATTCTCGATACCTCATCGTTAGAACATGCATTTGATCATGTGACTGAGGTATATCATTGCGCAGCAATGGTTTCTTTTTTGCAAAAAGACAGAAACCATATGATGAAAGTGAACGAAGAAGGAACAGCAAATATGGTGAATATAGCCCTAGCTAAAGGTGTAACAAAATTTTGCCACGTAAGTTCAATAGCTGCTTTGGGACGCGAAAAGTCTGGAATAGAAATCACAGAATCAACCAAGTGGAGCAACTCGAAACTGAATAGCAATTATGCTGTAAGTAAATACAAAGCTGAAATACAAGCGTGGCGCGGACAAGAAGAAGGGCTGAATTTGGTTATTGTCAATCCCGGTGTGATTATTGGTGCCGGTGATTGGAAAAAAGGCTCATGCAAACTGTTTGATATCGTATGGAATAATCTCCCATTTTATACGGATGGCGTAAATGGATACGTGGATGTTAGAGATGTTGCAAAAGCGATGTATCAATTGATGGAAAACAATGTATTTGGCGAACGGTACATTTTGGTGGCAGGCAGTGTAGAAAATAAATATTTAATGCATACCGCAGCCAACTTACTTGGTAAACGGAAAGCTTATATAAAAGTAAACAAACTGTTAGCCGAAATAGCATGGAGGGTAGCATTTTTAGTAAGCATATTCACAGGAAAATCACCTTCAATAACCAGAGAAACAGCAAGGGCTTCATTGAAAAAATATTATTATTCATCTAAAAAAATATTAGACAAAAACCAATTCTCCTTCATTCCTATTGACGAAACTTTCAATTACATTTGCACCCAATTAAAAAAATCAAAAATATGAAACCACTAACAGCTGCCATTGGCGCTTTTATTTTATATTCTTTCATCTCTTGCACGCCCTCAAATAATGAGGCACAAAATACGAGTAAGCAAGACGACACTTTCAAAAAGTTATATGATAAAAGTATTTCCATGCGCGACTACAATACTGCAATCATGGCGATACAGCAAATTTTGCTCACCGATTCTACAAATGGTTTGCGCGATTCATTGCCTGAATTGTTTGCCGCAGCAAGCAACCTTGAAGCCTGTATGAATACTACTCAAGAATCAATGAAACGCTATCCGGATAATGAGAAGTACCAAGCCTTAATGTTGCTATGCTATCAACAAATAGGCGACTTCGAATCGCAATTTGCACTGCTTAATGATTTGTATGTAAAAACAAAAAAACCTCAATACTTGGTTCAGATTGCTACCATCCAATTGCAATCAGGAAATATCCGCGAAGCCATGAAAACTATAGATGGCATGATGGCTGAATTTAAAAACAGCAAAGAAAAAATTGAGGTGGTAAAAGACGAAACCAGCAAACAAATGGTGCCGATTATGGCTGCACTTTGGAACATGAAAGGCTATGCTTACATGCAGCTAAAAAATATTGATAAAGCCAAAGAAGCTTATTTCAAAGCATTGGAAATTGACCCTAACTTCCAAATGCCTCAACGCAACTTGAACATGATATTTGACAACAAAATGAGGTAACGTAAAGCATTATGTAAGTTTTACCTTACTCTTCTTCTGCTGTATTTTTCATTTTACTTAATAAATCATAGGCACCGTTGGTAACATAGCGCAAACTTGTGTCTATACCTGTCACCATCAAAAAACCATTTTCCGAAA
>JBIINH010000107.1:0-7669 GCA_044337585.1 Bacteroidia bacterium | reverse complement strand
ACAAAGTACCTATAAAAATTCCTTTGGCAGCCGACATAAACGTGGTGCGTTTTCGGTAAGCGCCCGATGCAGATAATCCGGCAATCCAAAGCACCACATACACCAATAAATTATACACCACAAAACGCAAAGGATACTCACCTCCGGTAGTATATTTCACTTGGCTTTCATACACTTCTTTGATAAGATAAAGCCCACCAAACATGACCACAAAATCTATGGCCGGGCGATAGGCTTTGCTTAATATGCGTGAAACAACTGCTGCTCCTGCCCTGATATAAATGGCAACATGTATAAGCAAGCTAAAGAGTTTTGCATGTCGGGCCGAATAATGTTTTTGCGCAAAAATGACCATGGCCCGGTAAAACACAAACACATAATTGATGCTGGTGCGCTTGGTACTTTCGCCTTTGTAGTGAATGATGGCTGTGTCGGGAAAATAATAATTCTTAAATCCGGCTTGTATGATGCGGTACGAAAGATCAATATCTTCCCCGTACATAAAATAATCTTCATCCAATAAACCGGTTTTGTCAAGCACCGATTTGCGCATCATCATAAATGCGCCCGACAACACTTCCACTTCGTGGGTTTGGTCTTTATCTAAAAATCCCAAATGGTATTTTCCAAACCGTTTTGATTTGGGAAACAAGGCCGACAAGCCAAACATTTTATAAAAAGCCACTTCAGGTGTGGGCAGGCTGCGTTTTGATTCGGAAAGGAAATGACCTTTACCATCAATCATTTTCACGCCTACGCCACCGGCATCAGGTGTGGTATCCATAAAGGCTACCACTTTTTCAAAGGTGTCTTCCTGCACCACCGTATCGGGGTTGAGCAACAAGAAGTATTCGCCCTTGGCCAGGCGCATGGCTTGGTTATTGGCTTTTGAAAACCCCAGGTTTTCTTTGTTTTCAATCAGTATGACTTCGGGAAATTTGCGCCTCACCATTTCACCCGACCCATCAGCCGAATGATTGTCAACCACAAATACCTCAACAGGCATGTGCTGCGAGGCTTTGCGCACCGAGTGAAGCGCCTGTTCCAGGAAATGCTTCACATTGTAGTTAACGATGATTACGGAGAGTTTCAAACCGCGCAAATATAGGTATTAGGCCTAAATAACGGCAATGCTATACTCATTGGTATATGATGCACATTATTTCTAAATTAAATTACGTGAACACGGCACATTAAAGGCTATTACCTAATCAAACTTACCTCTAAAATAAACCACTCCTACCCCTGAAACGGCATGTACAGGGCATGCTGCGGCACGAAGCAATCAATTTAATAAATTTCATGCTGAAAAAAAATTAGTAAGGAAAGGTGGTTAACATGGAATTATTACAACATGCCGTTAATTGATACAGTATTGAATTGCGAAGTAACCGAATAGTGTATATTCGTTGCTGATGAAAAAGTTATACATCATAGCGGGTTGTACAAAATTGAGACCATAAAATTGAATACAATGGAAACAAGTGAACAGCTGAAAGAAGAAAGAGATAAAATAGTGAAGGGCCTTGAAATTGCCTACCGCAAACTAGTGCTTTTCAAAAAACTAATAAATAGTCCCATGATCGTGATGAAAGATGGCAAGATTGTGGCATTGCCTCCTGACCAAATACCACCAACCGTAGAATATAAACGCGGATAAATTAAGTTACCCCTGAAATGGCATGCGCAGGGCAATGCTGCGGCCCAGTGTCACTTCATCGGCATATTCCAACTCGCCACCAATGGCAATGCCTCGGGATATAGATGAAACCTTGACGGGCAACGTATTGAGTTTTTTTGAAACATAAAAGGCTGTAGTATCTCCCTCTACCGTGGCGCTTAGTGCCAGTATCACTTCCTGTGTGTGTTCATCCGAAATGCGTTGGATGAGTTTTTCTATATTCAGCTTATCGGGACCAATGCCATTGATGGGCGAGATAAGCGCACCCAAAATATGGTAGGTACCATTAAACTGTCCTGTGTTTTCAATGGCTATCACATCGCGCAAATCTTCTACCACACAAATAATTTGCTGGTTACGTTTAGGGTTGCTGCATATATTGCAGCTTTCGGCATCGCTCACATTGCCACATCGATTGCAATATTTGATATTGGCGCGCAGCTTGATAATGGCTTCACCCATGCGGGTAACATCGGTTTGCTGCTGTTTCAGCAAATACAAAACCATGCGCATGGCCGACTTTTTGCCAATGCCCGGAAACTTGGAGAGTTCATTTACCGCTTCTTCAATTAACTGCGAGGGATAATTCATTACGGGCAAATGTATATGAAATTTGATGTCCTTTTTTGGCCAATTATTCCTCCATATGTGACTAACTTAGCCTTATCTTTTTCCTTTTCCAATTAGTTTTGCCTGCATGTCGCCAATGCTTTTACTCTTTTTTGTGGTGTGCTATTTTGCGCTGCTGTTGTTTATCGCTTACATCACCTCGCGGGGCAGTACCAACGAAACTTTTTTCATAGGCAACAAAAGCAGCAACTGGTTGCTGGTAGCCTTTGGCATGATAGGCACTTCGCTGTCGGGTGTTACATTTATCAGCGTGCCGGGCACGGTAAATGTGGCCGCATTCAGCTACTTTCAAGTGGTAATTGGGTATTTTATCGGCTATTTTGCCGTGGCGTTTATTTTACTGCCGCTGTATTACCGCTTAAATCTTACTTCCATATACTCTTATCTGGAGCAGCGACTGGGCATTGAAGCCTACAAAACCGGAGCCTTGTTTTTCATCATATCGCGCACCCTAGGTGCTACACTCAGGTTGTATCTTGTTATCAACGTGATGCAATTATTTATTCTTGATAAGCTCGGTGTGCCTTTTCTGGCCACCACACTCATTATCCTGCTCATGATATTGCTTTACACTTACAATGGTGGTGTAAAAACCATTGTGTGGACCGATACGCTGCAAACTTTTTTTATGCTGCTGGCACTGGTGGTTTGTGTAGTGTACATTTTAAGCGAAATAAACCTGGGTTTTGGTGAGGCGCTTACAGCCATGAATGCCAAAGGGTTTGCCCAAATATTTTCCTTTAACCCTCAGGATAAAAAGTTTTTTGTGAAGCAAATTTTAGGAGGCGCGTTTATCACCATCAGCATGACCGGGCTTGACCAGGAAATGATGCAAAAAAATATCAGCGTGAAGCGGTTGGGCGATTCGCAAAAAAACATGATGACCTTTAGTACCATTATGGTTTTAGTAAACTTTTTATTTTTGTTGCTGGGCGGCTTGCTTTACCTGTTTGCCGAAAAACACGGCATCAGCCAAACAGGAGATGCCATTTTCCCTACCATTGCCCTTGATTACCTGCCGCCTGTTATTTCCATTATCTTCATCATCGGACTTATTTCTGCCTTGTTTCCATCAGCTGATGGCGCTATTACGGCACTCACTTCTTCCTTTTGCATTGATATGTTGGGCATCAAGCGCAATCCTAATTTAAGCGATGCACAGCAGGCTCAAATACGTAAAACGGTTCACCTCTCGTTTGCTGCTGTGTTTTTACTTTGTGTGTTGTTTTTCAAATGGCTCAACAATTCATCCATCATTTTTATCCTGCTCGATATTGCAGGCTACACCTACGGACCATTGCTGGGCTTGTTTGCCTTTGGTATTCTTACAAAATTTCAGGTGCATGGCAAAGCAGTGGTGGCCGTGTGTTTGGCTGCGCCTGCGGTGTGCTATGGCCTCAATACTTTTTCTGAAGTGTTGTTTTCGGGCTACAAATTCGGCATTGAAATGTTGCTTATCAACGGGGTGCTCACATTTGCGGGATTGTGGCTGGCAAGAAAAACATCTGCGCAATAGCGCGGTTAACTATATTGCAACATGGCCCTCCATCACATTCTTCAACTCATAGCCAAAGGCGAGTCGGATACGCTTGATTTTAAAAAAACCATTTCGAGCGCATCAAAAATTGCCAAAACGCTGTGCGCCTTTGCCAACCACAAAGGCGGACGCCTGCTGGTGGGGGTAAATGACAGCGGCACATTGGCGGGCGTAAAGAGTGAAGACGAAAAATACATGCTCGATCTGGCGGCTTCGTTTTTCTGCAAACCCGAAATAAAACTGGAATTGGTAGAATGGGAAATGGGCGACAAAACCATCATTGAAGCCATCGTGCCACAAGGCGAACACAAACCCTACTATGCCAAAGATGAGCAGGGCAAATGGTGGGTGCATATCAGGGTAAAAGATCAATCGTTGTTGGCCAGCAAGGTGGTGGTAGATGTGCTGAAACGCAGCACCGCACAAACCAATACGCTTATACAATATACCAAGCACGAGCAATCCTTATTGCACTACCTTGGTAAAAACCACCGCATCACGTTGAAAGAACTTTGCAAGATGCTGAATATTTCACGATGGCGGGCACAAAAAATGCTCATCAACCTGGTGAGTGCAGGCATTATCCGCAACCATACTACGGAAAAAGAAGAGTTTTTTACGCTGAGTTAAAAACCCTTTTCACATTCGTTTGCTAAGCAACCTATGCTTTTTTAACCGGACACGTATTCATGCCCACGATGGAGTAAATAGGGCAAAAACCCACAGCACTGGTTGCCAAAAACACAACTCCCAATACCAGCAATACCAAACCCAATGTGCCGGTAACCGTACCTGTAAAATAAAGTACGCCAAATACCACCGCTGCCAATACCCTGATTACTTTGTCAATGTTTCCTACGTTTTTTTTCATGTTGTTTTTATTTAGAAGAGTTGAATAAGTTTTACGATTAAGTAAGCACCTGCAATACAAATCACACATACCAGTGCAAGTTTTATCCATTTGTGTTGCAGTTGCATATTCAAATGTAAGCTTTAGAAAATGGTACTGTGTTACATTAGTTACTTTTTAATGAGGTTGCTAAAAATTACGGTACCCTTGAAAAGGTATTGCCACCTGGGAATTTGATTTCTAATAATCCATTTGTTACACTATAAAGTGTATAATAATCCATAAACAATGAATCATCATTTTCAAAAGTAATTATTTTAAACACGCTGTCATAAGTAATACCTTCAATGTTATATTTTAAATACGTAAATGATCTTCCTGTATTGAAACGCGATGCAACATCAAAAAACGGTACCCGTTGGTAGTATATTGTGAAATAATAAAAACTACTGGGGAATCTGGGGTTTATAGAAATAGATAAACGAGATTGGTCATCTGTTCGGTAAAACACCACCTCTTTATTTTCATATTTGGTGTATCGCAAACATTTGTCACCAGGTTCGAAATCAGAATAATATACATAAAATTGATTTACCGGTTGGGATACAAAAGTGTGAATAATACCGGTTGATGATTCTTTGAGGCGCAAGGTATCATTGCCTTTGTATATATTGAATATATTGTTTTCGTAGTAGAGTAATGGACTAATTGCGGTATCTAAAAAAGTTGGGTCATTTTCTACACATGTTTTTTCTTCTCGTTCGCAACTACTTAAAAGCAAACCGGAAAAAAGCAAACCCAATATTAGGTATGCTGCAAAATGTGTGTGGCGGGTAGGTGTTTTCATGGGTTAGGTGTAATGAGGATTACATCAATTGAACTGTTTAACCAACAGCAAGATATAAAGAATTTGGAAGAATAAAAGCCAATCTTGCTATGCGTGGTTATTGCTTGCCGGCATTTTTTCTACATACACACTTTGTGATGGAAAAGCGAAAGCGGCTTTATGTCTATGTACAATTTCCATAATCTGATAATTGATTTCTTCTTTCACCTCTATCATATCAGCAAAGTCGTTACTCATCACAAAGTACAATACCAAAATATCAAGCGAGCTGCTGTTAAAATCGCTAAAACGTACAAAATAATCATCGTTGGTTTTGGGATGCGCTTTTATCACAGTCTTGATGTCTTCTACAATGGCACGTATCTGCTCATGCGAGGTGGCATACGTTACACTTATGTTAAACTTCACCCTTCTCGATTCGCTCAGGGTTACATTATTGAGTGCCGCATCAATCAGTTTTTTATTGGGCACAGTTAGCAAGCTTCGGTCGAGGGTGCGCACGCGTGTGGTACGAAATCCCACATGCTCTATACGGCCTGTAATGCCATCAAAATCTACTAGGTCGTTTGCTTTAAAGGGTTTATCAATATATATGATAAAAGAGGCTATCAAATTGGCCAGGGTATCCTGCGCAGCAAGTGCAATAGCCAAACCACCAATACCCAACGATGCAACCAGTGCCGTGATATTTACCTTAAACACAAAACGCAATCCGGCAAATACAAACAATACCACAACCAATACTTTAATCAGCTCTTTCAGGAAATTGGATAGCTCCACCGATATGGGTGCATCTTCTCTGTTTTGAAGTACATGGGTAAAAAAATCTGTAAAACGCAAAAACAACAAAGTAAGTCGGTAAAACACAACCACACCAAAAACCATTTTGATAAACCACTTGAGTCCGTATTCGTTATGATGAGCCAAATCCCAACTTTGTGGAAAGGTAAGCTGCACAAATGCCCAGTACAAAATAATGAGGGTGAGCAAACGCTCAACGGGCCTGCTAAGCATGGATACAAATACTTCGGAAAACTGGTTGTGAGAAAACTGCTTGAAAATACGAAACGACTGCCTACTGATGATATTGGCACCGTAATGTTTCAATAGAAGCCCTAATACCAAAATAAGTCCGAACCGGGCAAAAGCCGAAAGCGGATTTTCAAGAAAATAATGGTTGTTGAGGTAGTATATGATTTCTTCCATAGATGCAATTTATACAATTAGGAACGGATTACTTTATGCTATTGTATTTGGCGAATGCGTTCGTACATGGCAATGGCTGCAGCAACCGACACATTAAGTGAGCCCACATTAGCTGCCGACATCGGAATTTTGGCCAAGGCAGCGCATCGTTTCAAGGCATCAGTGCTCAACCCGGTTTCTTCGCTACCCATTATAATGGCAATAGGACCTGTAAGTGCAACAAACGGCAACTCTTTATTGGCTTTTTCGGTTAGCCCTACGGTGTGCACACCTGATTGGTTAAGCAATTCCATTACCGTTTTCATATTTGCTTCGCGACACACCGGAATATTCATCAATGCTCCTGCCGATGTTTTAATGGCATCATCTGTAACTTGTACGGAGCCTTGCTTAGGAATCACAATGGCGTGCATACCCAAGCTGTATGCCGAGCGGGCAATGGCGCCAAAATTGCGCACATCAGTAATGTGGTCGAGTACAAGTATGGCAGGTTCAAGGCCTTTTTCAAACAAATCCGGCAACAAGTTTTCAAGTTGATAATAGGCAACCGGTGAAATGTGTGCCACAATGCCTTGGTGATTTCTATCGCGCGGAAAAGCATTGGACTCACGCGGCACCTGCTGCACGGTGATGCCTTTTTTGCGTGCATCCGACAGCAATTGTTCAACCAAAGCATGGCGCTGCTGCCCCTTAATTACAATTAATTTATTGATTTCTTTTCCCGAAGCCATTGCCTCTTCCACGGCATGTATGCCGTACACCGTATTTTTATCGTTTTCTCTCATGGGTTGTAAATAACAAGGCCCGAACATTGCTGTTCGGGCCCGCAAAATAGTTTATTAATATGGAATTATCTGCCGATTGGTGCAGAAGGAATGTTTGCCATTTGCGAAATTTCTTTGGCCAATTCAGGGCGAT
>JBIINH010000106.1:0-7702 GCA_044337585.1 Bacteroidia bacterium | reverse complement strand
TTCCAACAATTTATAAGCCGACCTGAAATTTACGGCTGCGGAAACAAACTCACTCACCAAAGCTTGGGAAAATGCCCACTGCAAATTGATTTCAGCCTGGGCGTAGCGTATATATGGATTACTCAGGTTGCATTTGCTTATTCGCTCCAAACGTATTGCTTTGGATGGCTCCAATTTTTTTAACAGCTCTTGGTTTTGAGAACTGATAAGGGTGTAAAAATCTATATAGTTCTCCAAATAATCTACCGCAGTATTATTTGGGTGCGCTAACTTCTCTTTTTGCAAAATAACTTTGGCCTGATTAAGCTTAAGCAGGCTGATGTATTGCTGAGCCTCTAGGCAGGCGGGAGTATATTGAAAGGTGTAGGTTTGGGCTGAAGCTGATGCAAACAAAAAGAGCATCAACACAAGGGATGATGCTCTTTGAAAAATATTTGGGTGCTGACGCATCCTGATTGATCGGTTTAATTTAAACCAGTGTTTCATCAGCCAATTGCTGATCTACCAAAACACGTCCGCAATGTTCGCACACAATAATTTTCTTTCGTTGTTTAATATCTAATTGGCGCTGAGGTGGTATTTTAGCGAAACAACCACTGCAAGAATCTCTCATGATTGAGGCAACTCCAAGACCGTTTTTTACACTGGCACGAATTTTTTCGTAAGAATGTAACAACCTATCTTCAATAAATTCACGTGCTTCATTGCGGGATTTCATCAATATTGACTCTTCCTTCTCGGTCTCGTCAGTTATCATTTTTAATTCGCCTTGTTTGTTGCTAAGATCTGTATTTCTTCCTTCAGTTTCTGCAGCCAACACTTCAACTTGTTGTTGTTTTTGTTCAATTTCGAATTGAGCGCTTTTTATTTTCTTCTCTGCAGCCTGAATTTCAAGTCCTGTGATTTCAATTTCTTTGTTCAATGCGTCAAATTCACGATTGTTTTTCACGTTTTCTAACTGCTTTTCGTATTTTTTCTTTAATGCTTTAGCATCTAATATTTTGGTTTTGAATACTGAGATAGACTCTTCCAAACCTTTCATGTCATTTTTAAGGTTTTCTTGGCGGGTATTCAATCCTACGATTTCATCCTCAAGGTCAGAAACTTCCATTGGAAGTTCACCACGAACTGCGCGCAGTTTATTAATTTTTGTATCAATTACCTGAAGTTTATATAGTGCTTTCAGTTTTTGTTCTACGGTTACTTCGGTTGTTGTGGCCATATTAAATGTATTTGATGGGATTAGTTTTGATTTCTGATAAAAGGACGGCAAATGTAGGAATTTTTTTTAGAATTTGTTGCTGAATGAGTTCTTTCGTAAAAAATTCGCTTTCATAGTGCCCAACATCAGCAATCATTAGGGCTTGATCTGCATCAAAAAACTCATGATACTTAACATCTGCTGTTACAAATGCCTGAGCACCTGATCTTTTTGCAGCTTCAATCAGAAAACTACCTGCACCACCACACAAAGCTACATGTTTAATATCTCCAGAAAATGAGGTATAGCGCACATTTTCAATTTGCAATGATTTTTTTAGGTGTGCTAAAAATGCTTGTTCATTCATGGGCTCCGGCAACTCTCCCACCATTCCTGAACCTACCTCATTGTTATGATTGGCCAACGGCACCAAATCATAAGCAACTTCTTCGTAAGGATGTGCTTCTTTTAGTGCCAAAACAACTTTATGAATTTGATAAGCGGGCACTATTGCTTCAATTCTAGTTTCGATTTCTTGATGTTGCTCGCCAATTTTTCCTACATATGGATTTGTTCCATTTTGCGCCCTGAAAGTGCCATTTCCCTCAATAGAAAAACTGCATTGATCGTAATTACCAATATGTCCCGCACCAGCTGCAAATAGGGCTTGCTTTAACTGCTCTGCAAATTCATTTGGAACAAAGGTGATTAACTTCATCAATACTGCCGATTTAGGCTCAAGAATTTGAAGATTAGAAAGTCCTAATTTCTCGGCTATTTTGGCGTTTACCCCATGTTTTACATTATCCAGGTTGGTATGAATGGCGTATATGGCAATATCATTTTTTATGGCTTTGATAACTGTTCTTTCTACATAATTTTTACCCGTGATACGTTTTAGTCCTTTAAAAATAATGGGATGATGGGCAACAATCAAATTACATTTTTTATTGATGGCCTCCTCAACTACTTCCTCTGTTACGTCAAGTGTAACCAACACCCCGCTTAATTCAGCACCCTGATTTCCAATAATCAATCCGGCATTATCATAATTTTCCTGTAAAATAGGTGGTGCCCATGCTTCCAAATCCTCGATAATTTCTTTTATCTGCATTTTTATTGAAATGAATGCACAAGTATATACATTTCGGTGGTGTGATAAAACCTATCTGCAATTTGATTGTTCCACTTACAAACAAACCCAATATGAAATCTAAACTCATATCAGATTACATTGCCTTTACATTAGAACACAATGAGGCACCTAAAAGTGTTTACTTGTTTGCAAAACACATTGGTATTACTGAAAAAGAATTCTACGATTATTTTTCTTCCACCGCTTCCATTGAAATGGAAATTTATCGTGACATATTTGACACCACGTTTGATGTTTGTGCAGCGAGCGAAGTATGGAGTAGCTATTCGGCAAGAGAAAAAGCATTATCTGTGTTTTACGCCTTCATTGAATCGCTAAAAGCCAATAGAAGCTTTTTCAAATATTTACATGACAGAGATTTTAAAAAGTTGCCTAAATGGCCGGCTTACCTCACTACTTTGCACGAAAGCTTCCAATCAAAGTTTGGCGATATCATCTCTTCGGGAATGGATACACAAGAAATTTCATCACGCAAATTTATAGATGAAAAATATGTCGATGGATTATGGCTTAACTTGCTATTTGTTCTGAAATTTTGGATCGAAGACCACAGCGAGCGATTTGAGAAAACAGATGCGGCTATTGAGAAGTCGGTAAACCTTGCATTTGACCTGATGAGTAAGTCTGCCATTGACACAGCGCTTGATTTCACAAAATTCCTATTTCAACGCAGTTAACCTGATACAAAATAAATGGAACAAAACAGTATTCCCAGTTCGAAAGTGGAGCGTGCTATGAAGTTTGTAAAAACCGGAGTACAAATTGGTGGCAACTACGTAAAGCATTATTCAAAAAAAATAGTAAACCCCGACCTAAGCAGGGATGAATTGCATGAAGACAATGCGCGGGATGTATACAATACACTCAGCGAATTAAAAGGCAGTGCACTGAAAGTTGCTCAAATGCTAAGTATGGAAAAAAACATACTCCCTCGTCAGTACACCAACAAATTTCAAATGGCCCAATACAGTGCTCCTCCCCTTTCGGGTCCTCTTATTGTTCAAACTTTTTTGAGATATTTTGGCAAACCGCCTCAGCAACTTTTTGATCAATTTAATATGAAAGCATCTTTTGCAGCAAGCATAGGACAGGTGCATCAGGCATATTTAGGCGGACAGAAACTCGCTGTTAAAATTCAATATCCCGGTGTGGCTGATAGCATTAAAAGCGACCTAAAAATTGTGAAACCGATCGCCTTCAGGTTGCTTGATTTAAATGAAAAGGAACTCGACCGTTACATACAAGAAGTAGAAGCGAAACTTTTAGAAGAAACAGATTATGAGCTTGAATTTGAGCGTTCGATTAGTATTTCCAATTTATGCAAGCACATTCCCAACTTACGTTTTACAAATTATATAAAAGAATATTCTGGCAAGCGTATCCTTACTATGGGTTGGCTAGACGGTATGCATATGGATGAGTTTTTAAAAACAAACCCAACTCAGGAGACTCGCAACAAAATTGGACAAGCATTGTGGGACTTTTATGATTTCCAAGTACATCAGCTTAAAGCCGTTCATGCCGATCCGCATCCGGGAAATTTCTTGTTGCAAGAAGACGGCACATTGGGTGTGATTGACTTTGGATGTGTGAAAGAAATCCCCACCGATTTTTATTACAATTATTTTGGATTAATGGTGCCAGAAATTGTTGCAAGTCAGCAGGCGATAGATAAAATTATGTACAATATGAATATTGTATACGATACTGACAGTGCCGAAACCAAAACAAAAATAGGTGACGCTTTTCTGAGTATTACTTCTCTACTATGTCGTCCTTTCGGAACAAAAACTTTTGATTTTGGTGATGATGCTTACCTAAATGAAATTTATGTTTTGGGAGAAGAACTGAGCAAGATGGATGAAATGCGCAAATCAAAAGAAGGACGAGGTTCGCAACATGCATTGTACATCAATCGTTCCTATTTCGGATTATATTCCATACTTAATCAACTAAGGGCAAATATACGCACCGGTATTGGTCCTTGGGCAAATGAAATTAGGGCTACATTTCTAAATTAAAGCTCACGACAAATACTTCGCCACGATTGGCATCCTGCGTCCCGGGCCGAATGATTTATTAGAAACCCTTAGTACGGGCGGTGCTTGCAGGCGCTTCCACTCACTGCTGTTTACCATCCAAAGCACACGCGACACGATTTTTTCATCCTTCCCTGTTTCAATTATTTGCCTTGGACTTTTACGCTCTTCAATATATGCATATAAAATTTCGTCAAGCAATTCGTATGGAGGCAACGAGTCACTGTCTTTTTGCTCGGGCCTTAATTCGGCTGATGGCTCTTTGGTAATAATATTTTGGGGAATATAACTGCCTGATTGGTTTAGGTGATTGGCCATTTCATACACCTGTGTTTTATACAAATCGCCAATAACAGAAAGGCCTCCGCACATATCGCCATACAAGGTTCCGTAGCCGACAGCCAATTCGCTTTTATTGGAAGTATTGAGTAAAATATAGCCAAATTTATTGCTGTGTGCCATCAGTAGTAATCCCCTCAATCGGGATTGAATATTTTCTTCAGCCAACCCGAACGTGGTTCCACTAAACGAATCGCTTAACGTTGACTCAATAGCTTGATAGGCATTTTGAATGGGTAAAATCTCATGCTTTATCCCTAAATGATTGACCATGTCTAATGAATCAGAAATAGAATGATCACTTGAATATTGAGAAGGCATGAGCAAAGCTTTTACATTATCAACGCCCAGTGCCTGAGCAGCCAGTGCCAATACCACAGCCGAATCAATACCTCCGGAGAAACCAATGATGGCTTTAGAAAAGCCTTGTTTTAAAAAATATTCGCGAATGCCTAAAACCAATGCTTGCCGTACCTGCTCCATATTGCTTAATTGAATATATGGTTGGTGCTTATGCAATACCTCCAGTGATTTTGTTTTTGCATCAAACGTGTAGTATCCGTGGTCTTCACCAAAATGGTTAAGTTCATCAATACAAGTTGCCTGTGCATTTAGTGCCATCGATCCTCCGTCAAAAATAAGGTGCGTTTGGGCTCCCGTCATATTTACATACAACAACGGCAAATGGTATTTTATGACGTTGTCTTTCATTACCTGTTTGCGAGTTTCGATTTGTGTTTGCGAAAATGGAGATGCCGCAATATTGATCATTAATGCCGGTTGTAATTTTATCAACTCATCCATTGGGTTCAGAACATACATCGGATTTGAATTGATATTCCATAAGTCTTCGCAAATGGTAAGCGCTATTTTGGTGCCTTTGCATTCAATAAGTTGAAAACAGTTATTGGGTTCAAAGTAGCGGTATTCATCAAATATATCGTAGTTGGGCAATAGGGTTTTTCGCACAATTTGTTTCACAACACCATCGCCTAAGACAAAGGCTGCATTATACAAATCTTTGCCTTCGGGTACGGGATTCAGTTCAGGCCCTCCCACAATGGCCATAATACCTACACATTGTTGCGCAATGCGATGAACTGCTGCCTGACAACGCTCAATAAAATCTGAAAATTCGAGAAAATCACGCGGAGGGTATCCACTCACGCACAATTCTGAAAACACAATAAGATCTATTCCTGAAGCTTTTGCTTCGAGAATATCACGAATAATTTTTTCGGTATTTAAATCAAAATTACCAGTATGGTAATTGAGCTGAGCTATGCTTATTTTAATTGATGACACGCGTACAAAATGGTTAAAATAAAACGCCAATATTTAAAGCCAGGTAATTCAAATAAGACATGAGCCTATCATCATTCATATATCCGACAAGTCCGTCTTCGTAGCGAAGTCCTACCTGCAACAAACTATTTCCGATAAAATTATGCTGAATACCTGCCCCAATAACCAAACCCGCTTTAAATACATTCACATCATCGCTGTACGCTACTGGATTAATGGTATATGCATCATCTGCATCCGGCTCATTCACATTTACCTCATCTATATTAAGTCCTGTGGTACTCATATCGGCTCGTGCCAAGGTAAGTATACCTGCATTGAAGCCAAACTCCCCGTAGTATCTCAAATGACCAATTTCATTTGTTCTCATTTTTAAAATCAAGGGAATTTGAAAGTACCGGAGTCTGTAATCAAAGTTTAAATTTGAAACGTTGGGGTAGGAAACTCCTCTGTAATCAACAGAAGTATATTTTTCTTTTTTAATATTTTGGTTGGTTCCAAAATATTGAATTGATAATTCTGTTCCCAAGGCATAATTTTCAGTAAAATAATATTCCAGGATTAGTCCGTAAGCAGCATTTATCCTACTCCCGTTCGAAAACGAGTTTTTGTTGTCAGTAGCACTCCAAGTGATTTGAGGGGCAAATCGCATCCCAATTTTTAATTGTGCCTGTGCTGCTTGTACAATAGTTAATAATAGTATTGTTTGAAGTATTCGTTTCATTGTTATTCCTTTGCAAATATGATATTGAAATTCAAATCTACTAAATACTGTGTGCTATTATGCATGATATTATTCACACTTTGGTCGTGCAATGGTTGTCAAAACAAGTCCTATATTGAACAACCTATGTATGAAGGTACTGAAATAGAACCGGTAAGCATATTACGCTTCGAGAAAGAATTGTTTGAGGTAAACCCTGATAGTTTAGAAGGTGATTTACGTAACTTACAACTAAAATACGGTGAATTTTATTACAGCTACGCAGCTGATATATTGGCCATGCCTGAAAATCCCAACGATTCGTTGTTTGTGAACAGCATGCGCATGCTACTTGGATACGACCCGTTGGTACAACTTCGCAACACTGTAGATTCGGCATATTCTGATTTGGCAGCTGAAGAAAAGCAACTTACTCAGGCAATGGGAATTTATAAAAAACAATTTCCCGATGAGGTTTCGCCAAAGTTTATAAGTTTCATCTCTGAATTTGGGTACGCCAATATCACTTATAACAATATGATTGGTATTGGTTTAGATATGTACCTCAACGAGCGCTTTCGTGAATTTTACATCGCATTGGAATTTCCTGAATTTATGATTCGAAAACTGAAACGCCCATACATTGTGCCTTATGCTATAAAAGCATTTGCAACGATGAAACTAGATGAGCAAAACACACGTGATAAAAGATTTTTGGCTACCATGATGGTAGAGGGCAAAATAAGGTACTTTACTAAAGCATTGCTACCAGAGATGCATGACACCATGATTATGGGATACACTGCTGAACAATTGGCATGGTGTAGAAACAATGAGCCGGAAATATGGAAACACTTTGTAGAAAAGGAGTGGATTTACAAAAATGAACCATCACAATTTATTCGCTATTTTACTGACGGTCCGTTTACTTCTGCAGATGGCGTACCAGCTGAATCTTC
>JBIINH010000105.1:0-7731 GCA_044337585.1 Bacteroidia bacterium | reverse complement strand
AAGCTAAAGGCAATACCCTTCATTGGCTTGGTCGCTCTTTGGTTTGTAATGCGGCTTGTGTTTTCGCGTTTTGTGACAAAAGTTCTATTTGTCCTGATTATACTTTGCCTCATGAGCTCTTTGTTAAAGTTTGGATTCCTAATGGGTTTTATGTTAAAAATGGAAAGCTTTGGCTAAAAGAAACATATAAAAAATATTTTATTGGCAACACAACAGACGCCCGCGTTTGTAGAATATTAGCAGATGCTAACGATCGGCTTGTTATTTTAATTTATCCAAAGCCCAACTACCTTGGTACTGCATCTGAAGATTCCAACCATGTAATAAAAGAATTTATCTGCAAACCATTGTCAAAAGCAGATATAATGAAATCAGACGGAGATGTTGAAATAGATAAGCTCCCTTTGGCTTTTAGCGATGAATTTGAGCTATGTCTTTTTGTGGCTCCCTATTGCTCTAAAGAATTGTGTGCCATTTGGCGATACGAAGATACTCATGCTCATATGAAAAAATATGTTTTGAGTACACCCTACCCTATTCTCTCTTTGTTGGTTGATACCTCTATTGGCAGCAATTCTGTGGGTTTTAAAACCCACACATCTATAAAACTTAGAGTGCCGCTAGAATCTCAACAAGGAATTGGCACAAAAGACGCAAGGCTGCTTATTGATACTCTTGATGAACCACCATTCAATATTAAAAAGGCTACGCTTTTTGTAAATCCTATATTAACTACCGATTCTGTTACGGCTGTTCGCCTAGCATTTGCTAAGGCTAATGTTTTCCTTACTTCTCTTTCATCACATCCTTACTCTTTTGGTTTTGTAAAGACGATTGAAGTAGAAGACAGCTGGGAAAAATTTAAAGAAAAGGTGGTGCTTACGCCTTGGTACAAGCTTGCTGATAGTAGTAGGTTAGCTGTAGCCAAGGAACTATCTTACAATAATGGTTTAGTTAAGAGTATGACTCCTTTTCTGAATGATCTTTATTCCGCAACATTATCACTTGATATCGTGTTTGACTCCTCTAAAACTACGGAATCTGGATATTGGATATTCCGTATCAAAAGGGCAGCTATAGATGGTAAGCTAAAAAACGCACTAGGATATCAAAAATCATTACTAAGATTGGTGAACGAAAAAAAAATTTTACCCGAACAGGCTTTAATTCCGGAGCTTTCTTTTTCTCATGGTAATATTGTTTTGCTTAATAATCAATATGCAATACAAAGAGATTATTTTAAAAGTGTTGAGGCGTATCGAATCATATACGAATTAGATAGAAATAATGCACAGACTAAATATAACCTTCTGGCGTCTGAGTTGAATGTAATTAGAAATCTTCCACACTCAGATGTATATGATGGAATGTTAAAAAACAAGTTTTTATTTACCCGAATTAATGCAAGTTCAATTCCTGTCGAATACTATTCTATTATCAAAGCAAGGTTTTATCATTTAGTAACGGAAGATTCTGATAAGAAAAAAATATCTGTTTATAATGATTTAAAATATTTGTACACCACCATCCCGCCAAGTGAAGTTTTGGTATTATCTGACGAACATGCTGAGGTTGGTCGTTTTGATATTGCTACTAATATGCTTTTTGATCGGTTAAAAGATGTTCCGTTAACTGACTCTTTATTAAATATACAATATGTTGTTAGGCTTTTGTATTATGGTAAAAAATCTGGTTTTGTTTTTTCTGATAGTTACTATGAATTAATGCTCGATAAGATTTACAGGTTTAACCCAGATTTATTGAATTTTATGTTTGAAAATCATGAATTAAGCTATACCTTGTTAAATAATAAAATAATTAGAAAAAAATATTTTCAAGTAAGCCGGAAAAAAGTGTAAAATTATTATTCGCCTGCGAATTGACGTAAAAATCTCATATCATTTTGGCTTAATTGTCTTATGTCTTTAATTCCGTAAAGCATCATTGTTGTTCTTTCAACACCCATCCCAAAAGCGAACCCTGAGTATTCCTCTGGGTCGATGCCATTATCTTTCATAACATTTGGATCAATCATACCACAACCTAATATCTCAAGCCAACCCGAATGTTTACATACGTTACATCCATCTCCATGACACAAAATACATGAAATATCCATTTCTGCTGATGGTTCAGTAAACGGAAAATAACTTGGTCGAAAACGAATACCGTAGTCTTCTCCAAAAAGTTCCTTTACAAAGAAGTAAAGTGTTTTTTTTAAATCAGCAAAGGATACTTTTTTGTCAATGTAAACACCATCAATTTGATGAAAAAAACAATGAGAGCGTGCTGATATAGCCTCATTTCTATAAACTCTTCCTGGCATCACAGCCCTTATTGGTGGTTTCATATTTTCCATCAACCTAATTTGTACACTTGTGCAATGGGTTCTAAGCGAGTAATTTTTGTCAATGAAAAATGTATCTTGCATGTCTCGTGCCGGATGGTTTTTAGGAAAATTAAGTCCTGAAAAATTATGCCAATCATCCTCTATTTCCGGTCCTTCAGCTACAGTAAATCCCATTTTTCTAAATACGTCTAATATTCTGTGTTGGAAAAGTTGTATTGGGTGCCTCGATCCAGTTATAAATGAATCTCCTGGTAATGTAGTATCAATTGATAATTGTATGTCTTTTTTATTTTCATAAAGTTCGGAATATTCTTTAAATATTTCTTCGGCTTTTATTTTAAGTTCGTTCATTAATTGACCAACTTCTCTTTTTGATTCTTTTGGTATCGTTTTAAATTGCTCAAAAAGATCATTTATTATTCCCTTTCTTGATAAGTATTTTAATCGGAATTCCTCTAATGAATCAGCATTTATAATTTTGATTAAATTAATCTCTTCAATGTGTTTATATATTTCTTCTTTCATGCTTTTTATAAATCCTACAACATTCAAATAAAGAATAGTTAGCCCGGTTTTAAAAACACATACATTAAAATAATAAGTATTTAAAGTAAATTGTTATTATATATTGATTGTGTTAATTGGATGATAAATTATTTATTAAATCTTTTTTTTATACTTATTGATAGTTTAAGAACATATAATTAACAATCTAATTTATTGATTGATAATAAATAAATACAATTATAAACGATTTGAAAGTTATTAATTAACAAAGTATTTGGATAACTTTATAATATTATAAATGTTAATAGTAATTGTATAAACAACAATAAAGTAGGGTTAGTGGTGGGTATGTTCTTTATACACATATAATGTTAACATAAACAATACAAAAATGTGTGTTATTTTAATACTTTCTGTAAGTCTATTAACAATTCTAAGTCCCAGTAAGCCCTAAGTACAATTTTTTCTTTCATATAACCGATTCGCTCAGGTGATATCTTTTTAAAGACGTCACCATTATCCCATTTACCGTTTTTATTTTTATCAAGAATAACTTTTATTTTAACAGAACCAGGCAGTATTTCACCTATTCGGATAATGTTATTTTTAGAAATGGTAAACTGGTATAAAATCTTTTTTTCATCTTCACTCCAAATTTCTAATAGGTATTGTTGATTATCCTCAACACCAGTTATATTTAATTCAAGTGTTGCATAATCTTTAATATTTCTACTGGTCCAAGTACTTTGTAGTTTTTTTTGAGTTTGTTTATATATATCGTACAATGAACTGTCTTTAAGTAATATTGAATATTTTGTAGACTCTTTCCACGGATAATATACATATATTAAGCCATTTTCTGGTTTGTATATATATGAATATTTAACCTGAGTTGTGTCTTCTTTTAATACAATTAAACTAGTGTCTAATTGATTAGATAAAGGATTTGTAAAAGAGATTCTTAAAGTATCGTTCAATTCAACCATTCTTGGTATATCACAAACAAATGGTTGAAACCGGGTATTTTTAGATTTTTTTAAAGACAAGTTATATGATGTGTCTACTGTATTAACAGAAAAAACAGGTGATTTTGAGGTATCTGATATAAATACAACTAGGGTATCAAAAGACTTTTCACCAATTTTAGTTAATACATAAGCATCTTTATTTATATCATTCAAAATGTTAACCCTAATCGGATTATAAAAAACAAAGTTGTATACACCAGCAAACCGAGAGATGGTATCAATTAGTGTATTTGATTTAAACATGTTCTGAAAAAAAGTACTAATTTGAAGCGATTCATTTATTGTATCTGTAGTTTGTATTATTTCAGGATAAAATCCTATGACCTCATTAGCGTCATATTTTAAATTTCTATTTGCATCTTTAAATGCAAATAAGTTAAAAGCACCAGCAGGCAAATTTCTAATCACAAAAGACCCATCAGTATTTGATTTTGTAAAGTAATTTGGTTTGTTATAGTATAAAAAACTGTCTTGAAAAGACACAGAAGAATAAAGCCCAACCAGCATCTCATCACCAGGCGTAAGGGTATATGAATTAAAACAACGGCCACTTACTTTAAATGAATCAATAAAATTACCTGTAGAAAAAGTATAAGTAAAACTATTTAGCGGGTTTTGTTCATGTACATCAACAACAGCATTTCCAAAATTAATTGTGTAAGTTGTATTTGTTCTAAGCGTGTCTCTTAATTTCATCACAATTGATTTTCCAGAAACCTCAAAATCTGGCAATATTTCCATTGCAGGCGAAACCACAATTTGCTGTAAAACATTATTTAATTGAATGAACTCATTAAATTGAAAAACAACCTTCTTTTTGTTAAAATTTACTTCGCCACTTGGTGTAGATGCATAAAGGAGTTCGGGAGCAAAAGAGTCTTTTTTACCACCAGTTGGAGCCACCACCATTGCACACGATGATATAAAAAATATAAATAGAAACCAGACGAATCGATATGATAAAGGAATAATCAATTATGCTCGCTTTACAACAAATAATAAACTGGAATATTCTTTTTTCTTAAGTGCAAAAACAGTAGAAACTAAACCCTTGATTCCACCCCTTAAAAACACTAGTTTGTTTCCTTTGTGAACCTCACTACGCATACTAATATATGGGGCATCAAAAAGCAAGGGTTTAGTCTCAATCACCTTAAATCCGTGTTTTTCCATAAGCGCCCCAAAACTCTGTTGATTAAAATGGTATAAATGCCGAGGAACATCATAACCATCCCAAAATTCTTTATAATGTTTAGCATCCCAACTATCACTATTTGGAACCGCAATAAAAAGCGTTCCGTTAGCACTAAGCAAACGCTTTAGTTGAACCAATCGCTCGTTTAATAAATGCACGTGCTCTAATACATGCCATTGGGTAATAACGTCAAATGAATTAGAATCAAATCTATCTAAATGAGATTCTTGGTAAACGCTATGTCCAAAACGATTTTTTACATACGTTATAGCATCATCGCTTATATCTACACCAATTACATCAAATGTCTTATCTAGATGTACACCGTGCAAAAAATAACCTAAACCACAACCAAGATCCATGAGACGCCCACGGTCATGATATTTTTTAATTAAAGAAATTTTGTTCTTTATACTAAAGTCTCTAACAAAATCGTACACTTTATAGATAAAAGAAAACCCCCTTTTATCTCCTGCGTGAGACACATAACGCTCACTTTGATAATAACGACCAATTTCATTTGTATCTGGTCTCGGGTTGGTGAATAAAAATGAGCAATTAAGACAACGAGAGAGGTCAAACAGCTCGTCACTAGCTACAAAATCTCTACATGAGCGTTCATTGTTTATTTTATCACTTCCACAAACAAGGCATTTTGCCAAATTTTCCATTGCTACAAATAAAGTAAAAAACAGAAATTTATTTTATGCTTAATATACAGCTACCTTCCTAAGTGTATAAGCAATACACTTATGTCTGCAGGAGAAATACCACTAATACGCGAAGCCTGACCTAGGGTTAAAGGCCTTTGTTTTACTAGTTTTTCACGTGCTTCTAGCGAAATTGATTTCACATTACCGTAGTCGAAATCAACATGAATTCCAATATCTTCAAGGCGGTTTATTTTTTCAGCAACCAAACGCTCTTTTTCAAGATAGCCCTCATATTTCATTAATATCTCTGCCTGTAGTTGAGCCTCGTCATTAAAATCAGATAGGAATGAGTCAACAAAATCTAGACGCTTTAAACTAGTTAAATCAACTTGTGGTCGACTCAATATTTGATCTAACTTATAATTTTGCGGAATAATAGCCGTACCTAGCTCATTCAACAAAGCATTTGCTTGATTTGGTGTTACAGAAGTTCTTTTGAAAAAATGAACTATAGCATCTGTATCAGAAACCTTTTTTATCATTGCCCGATGTCTTGATTCAGAAGCCAAACCAAGTTTGTAGCCCAGTTCCGTTAACCTTATGTCAGCATTATCTTGTCGTAAAAGAATTCTGTATTCTGCTCTAGAAGTGAACATACGGTATGGCTCGTCCGTCCCTTTGTTTACAAGATCATCAATAAGCACACCAATGTAAGCGTCAGACCTTTTCAGAATGAACGCCTCTTTTTCCATTACCTTTTGATGGGCATTAATTCCGGCCATTAAACCTTGACAAGCAGCCTCTTCGTAACCCGTTGTACCATTTATTTGACCTGCAAAGTATAGGTTTTCAATGAGGTGTGTTTCTAGTGTTAGCTTCAGTTGCGTAGGAGGAAAATAATCGTATTCTATCGCATAGCCAGGTCGAAACATTTTTGCGTTTTCAAATCCTGGTATCATTCTTAGCGCTTTATATTGTATGTGATCAGGCAAGGAAGTCGAAAATCCGTTTACATATATTTCAACCGTGTTCCAACCTTCTGGTTCAACAAATATTTGATGCCTTTCTCTTTCTGCAAAACGATTTATTTTGTCTTCAATAGAGGGACAATACCGAGGACCGAGTCCCTGTATTCGTCCCGCATACATTGGTGATTCATCGAAGCCTGTACGAAGAATTTCATGCACCCTTTCGTTGGTATAAGTTATCCAACAACAGCGTTGTTCTTTTGCAGACACGGTCTCAGGGGAATAAGAAAACTTTGATGGCAATTCGTCACCATCCTGGCGCTCCATCTTTGTGTAATCCAATGTTCTTCCATCTACACGCGGAGGAGTTCCTGTTTTCATTCGGCCACCCTCAAAACCAAGAGAAATTAATTGTTCGGTAATACCGGTAGCCGACTTTTCACCAATACGCCCACCGCCAAACTGTTTTGTTCCTATATGAATTATGCCATTTAGAAATGTTCCGCTTGTTAGTATAACACTATGTGAATAAAAACGAATTCCCATGCCTGTTATAACACCCCTCAGTACACCATTTTCAACTATCAATTGGCTTACCATGTCCTGCCAAAAGTCAACATTTTCAATTTGCTCAAGCCGCTCTCTCCAATATTGGCTAAATAGCATTCTGTCGTTTTGGGCCCTTGGACTCCACATAGCAGGACCCTTAGAGCGATTAAGCATTCTAAACTGTATTGTAGACATGTCTGTAATAATCCCAGAGGCACCACCTAGCGCATCTATTTCCCTGATTATTTGACCTTTAGCAACTCCCCCCATTGCCGGGTTGCAACTCATCTGTGCAATTTTATTCATGTCCATAGTAACCAAGAGTACTTTTGAACCCAGATTAGCAGCAGCAGCTGCTGCCTCACAGCCTGCATGCCCCGCACCCACAACAATTACATCATACTTTTGGTTAAACATTTGAATATCAAATTATTATGACTTATTATGTTTCACGTGAAACATATTTAATTTTTTAGGCCTC
>JBIINH010000104.1:0-7769 GCA_044337585.1 Bacteroidia bacterium | reverse complement strand
TAATGATGTGTAGGGTGAATATTATTTTTTTCATATTTATGAATACGATTTTTTGGCAATATACTATAGAAATAATATTCTTTTGGTAGAAGGATTTGCTTTGTATAAATTGTGTGCATAAAATCATATTGCAAGGAATAATAACAAGTTGATGAAAATCAAATTTTTAGGTACTGGTACTTCACAAGGTGTTCCTCTTATTGCGTGCGGTTGTGAAGTATGTAAATCAAACAATAGCAAAGACAAACGTTTGCGTACGTCTGTATTGGTACAACATGAAAATTTGAATATTGTGGTAGACAGTGGGCCAGACTTTAGGCAGCAAATGTTAAGCTGTGGAATCAAACACCTCAATGCACTTGTCTATACTCATTCGCATAAAGATCATTTGGCGGGATTAGATGATGTAAGGGGTTTTAACTTTAGCATGAAAGCGCCAGTTCATGTTTATTGTACCGAATTTGTGGAGCAACAAATGCGAAATGAATTTACATATATATTTGAAGAACATAAGTATCCGGGCATTCCCGATATAAAGATTCACCGTATCCATAAAGATGCCTCTTTTGATGTAGATAATTTTATCATACAGCCAATTGAAGTGATGCATTATAAACTACCTGTTTTAGGATTTAGAATGAATGACTTTGTATATATTACTGACGCTAATTTTATCTCGCAACACGAAAAAGAAAAAATAAAAGGTTGCCATACGCTGGTATTAAATGCACTAAGAAAAGAACAGCATGTATCTCATTTTACCCTAAGTGAAGCATTAGAGATCATTAAAGAGTTGCAGCCCAAACGAGCTTACCTAACCCACATCAGTCACCAGTTGGGTTTACATGAAGTGGTTTCAACAGAATTGCCACCACATGTTTATTTAGCTTATGATGGACTTGAAATAGATTGCTAAATGAGCATGCACCAGCATTATCATGTAATTAAGCAACTTTCAAATGCGCTCGCAAAACATTTGAATGAGGCTACACTCATTCAAGCGCATACGTTTAGTAAAAATGAAGCCGTACTTTATTTTACCCTAAACGATAGTACTTCATTTTGTATAAGCATGCAAATTGTATTCAGTAAATGCTTTTTGATTTTTGATGAGAAACAATACTCACCACGTTCCAATGCGCAACCATTATTTGAAGAGTTGATGGGCCAAAAAGTATTAAACGTAAACATGCATCCTTTCAATCGATCTTTTCAAATTGTTTTTGAAAAAGGTATAATGGTTTTTAAGATGTATGATGGCTTGGCAAATTTACTTTTCTATACGAATGGGGCTGAACTTCCTGATTCATTGTTTAGGGACGATATTCAAAATGACAAACAAGTAAAACTTGCTTCGTTTTTCGAAATAGACGAGGCACGAAAGCAACAGTTAACCGAGTTGAAATTGGAAGAAGGGATTTTCTCAATTGTTAAAGATAGTAAGCTTCCGTATGCACTTCTTGCCGAACATTCAGCTGGGGCAACAAATACTTCGTCAAATATATTTGAAGCATACAACCAATTTTCAAGAAATAATTTAAGCGCATTACAACTTCATTCTCGTAAACATATTTTGTGTGCAAGTTTACGCCAACAATTGAATCAAACGCAAAAGTCAATAATGCTTTCCGAAAATCGCCTAAGAGAAATGGAAAACGAAGTGCCACCTGAAGAGATTGGTCATATATTAATGGCTAATTTGCATGAAATAAAAAATGGCATTACTGAAATTTCTTTGTTTGATTTTTATCGAAACCATCCCATAATAATAAAATTGAAGAAAGACCTGAATGCACAAGAAAACGCAACTTTTTATTACCGCAAATCCAAGAATAGGCAATTGGAAAAAAATGAATTGACACAACGTATTGAAAAAGCCAAAACCAAGTTGAGCCAATTGCAAAATGAATTAGAAAGTATAACTCAAGCCACACAGTTGCGACAATTGAAAGATTCCGAGAAAAAGGAAACCAAAGAAGTTTTTCCTTTTAGGGTTTTTAGTAAAAATGATTTTCAGATTTGGGTTGGAAAAAGTGCTGCTAATAATGACTTGCTCACACTTAAATATGCGCATAAAAATGATATGTGGCTGCATGCCAAAGATGTTGCCGGCTCTCACGTTGTGATCAAGCACAAAGCGGGTAAGACTTTTACAAAAGAAATACTAGAATATGCAGGAGCTTTGGCTGCCTATTACTCTAAATTGAAAGGAAGTAATTTGGTACCTGTTGCGTATACGCTTAAAAAATTTGTAAGAAAACCTAAAGGATTTGAACCAGGACAAGTAATGGTAGAGAAGGAGGAAGTGATGTTGGTAAAGCCTGAATTGTCATAAAAAAAGCACGCCAATTATGACGTGCTTTTCGGGGGTTATTTATATCGCAGCTGTAAGCTATTCTGCTGATTTCTTTTCCATCATTTTAAATACATCGTAGCTGAAACCTGTATTGCTGAAACCGCCATCGTGGAAAAGATTTTGCATTGTTACCATGCGTGTATAATCACTGAATAACGATATAGTATATTCTGCACAATCTTCGGCACTTGCATTGCCCAAAGGCGATAATGCAGCCGCATAATCAAAAAAGTCGCCAAAGCCTTTTACACCACTACCGGCTGTAGTCATTGTAGGACTTTGCGAAATGGTATTTACACGTACTTTCTTTTCTTTTCCAAAACGGTATCCAAATCCTCGTGCATAGCTTTCAAGCAATGATTTGGCATCGCCCATTTCGTGGTAGTCAGGGAAAACACGTTGCGCCCCTATATATGTAAGAGCAAGAATTGAACCCCACTCATTCATTGCATCTTTTTGCCATAGTGTTTGCATTAATCGATGGAAGCTAATTGCTGAAATATCCAAAGTGTCGTGCATAAATTTATAGTCGATATCTGTATAGTCTTTGCCTTTGCGTATGTTTAAGCTCATGCCCACTGAATGCAATACAAAATCAATTTTACCCCCCAATATTTCCATCGATTGTGCGATTAGATTATCCATTTCATCATTTTTGGAAACATCGCAAGGGATGATTTTTGCATCTCCACATGCTGCAGCGAGTTTATTTATTTCACCCATACGCATGGCTATTGGTGCATTGGTTAAAACAAAGGTTGCGCCTTCAGCATATGCCTTTTCAGCTACCTTCCATGCAATTGATTTATCATTTAGTGCACCAAATATGATGCCTTTTTTGCCTTTCAAAATACCTAATGGATTCATTTTAATTTGATTTATAGTTTGTTGTAACGTTGCAAGTTTATGTTTTTTACTTTTAGTTTGGATAAAAAATCATCCCATTGATAAGTAAGATTGGATTAATCTATTTCATTTTATTTGGTTTTCATGCTTTTGCGCAGCAAAAATTGTATAATAAATATGATTTTTTGCATGGTAAACTCAACGCATTTCGCGCTTGCTATGACGTGAAGTGCTATAATATCAGCTTAAAAGTTGTTCCCGAAAAGAAATATATCGAAGGGTTGAACCGAATGACTTTTGTAGCAACACAGGTTTCCGAAAAAATTCAACTCGATCTAGATTATCGGATGAGTATACAAAAACTGGTGATGAATAATGAGGTTTTAAATTATAAACGTGACAGTTCGGCCATATTTGTTCAATTGAACCAAAAACTGCAAAAAGGTAAGGTGTATGAATTGTATATTTATTTTGCTGGAGCACCAAGAATTGCTGTAAAACCACCGTGGGACGGAGGGTTTGTGTGGAAAAAAGACGATGATGGAAATCCATTTATTGGCGTGGCATGTGAAGGGGTTGGGCCAAGTATTTGGTTGCCGGGGAAAGACCATTGGAGCGATGAACCAGATAGTATGAAAATGCAATTAAGTGTACCAACAGGTCTTACCGGGGTTTCTAACGGTAAGCTTGTGCATGTCGATGAGCCAAATAATGGTTATCAATCTTTTCATTGGAAAGTGTCGTATCCAATTAATATGTATGGGATTACTGTCAATATTGGCAAATACACTCATTTACACGATTCATATTTATCAATTTTACAACCAGATAAAAAGCTACTTGAAATAAATTACTATGTTCTGGAGAAACATAGAGTGAAAGCACAAAAACATTTTGAACAAGTTCAACCCATGATGCGATGCTTTGAAAGATTGATGGGTGAATATCCATTTTGGAATGATGGTTACAAATTGGTTGAATCACCTTATTGGGGAATGGAGCACCAAAGTTGTGTAGCTTATGGCAATGATTTTACCAATAATCGATACAATTTTGATTTTATCATCATTCACGAAAGTGCACATGAATGGTTTGCAAATGCAATAACAGCAAATGATCCGGCTGATATGTGGATACATGAAAGTTTTACAACCTATGCCGAGGCACTTTATGTAGAATGTATATCAGGTCACGAAGATTACGTTCAGTATTTGAAAGATCAGAAAAGAGAAATAAAAAATAAGTTCCCTTTGCTTGGTCCACGCGATGTGTATTTTCATAAAAGGAGTGACAATGATATATACTACAAAGGTTCATGGATATTGCATACTTTACGGAGTACATTGGATAATGATAGCATTTTCTTCGGACTGTTGAAAGGGATAGTGAAAGAGTTTAGCTACACCACGATAAATACAGAAACAATCATAAATTTCATCAACACTTACACTGCACGTAATTTGAATCCTTTTTTTGATCAATATTTAAAATCCCCATTACTACCTGTTATCGAGTATAAGATTATAAAGGCCAAAGAGGATAAATTGATTATGAAATATCGATTGGCTGATGCCACAAAAGGATTTGAAATGGCAGTAAAGGTTAATACTACCAAAGGCAAATGGGATTTTATTACCCCAACAAAAAGTTGGCAACTCATTGATTTAAATTATTTCGATGAGAATGATTTTGCATTTCAGCATGATTACTTTTTGATTCAAACGAGGAAATTAAAATGAAAATTGAGTTCAAACAACGCTTACATGTTTACGTTTTGATATTATTAGATGCGAAAATTACTTTCATTCACAACTTGCTAAACGAATTAAAGAACGGTACTGCCAATGATGCAAAGAGCTCTGCAGGCGACAAACATGAAACGGCAATAAGTATGATGCAACTTGAACAAGAAAAACTTAATACTCAGTTGCATCAATTGGTTTTGCAAAAGGATATTGCCCAAAAAACGCCTATTATTCTTGTGCCAAAAATTCAGAATGGAGCTTTGGTAAAAACTACTCAAGGCTATTTTTATATATTGGCACCACTTGGCAAAATTGATTTTGAAGGTATTTCAATAGTGTGCCTTTCATCTGCGGCCCCTCTTGCTTTAGCAATGATTGGAAAGCATATTAGTGGGCAATTTGTATTTGGTAAAGATTCCTACCACATTGAGGGAATCATTTAGTTTTATTTTTTAGTAAATATTTTATATTGCATCTACCTATATGAAACATTTACTGGTATTCATTTATTCTTTAATGCTCATACACCAAGTTCAGGCCCAAACAATTATGAAAGGGAAGTTGGTGGACTCATTAAACCATACATCTATGGCATACGGAGCTGTTTCATTAGTCAAACAATCCGATTCAACACTCTGTAAATTTACATTTACAGCACCCGATGGAAGTTTTTCATTAAATAATATTAGCGAAGGAAAATACACGTTGCTTATATCCCGTTCAGGGTTTATTGACTATGAAGATCCACTTATATTAAATGGACAGGATACAACAATTGATTTTGGTTATATCAATTTAATCGGACGTGCAAATTTGTTGAATGAAGTTGTGGTTAAAGAAAAACAAAATGCTATTCGGATAAGAGGCGACACTACAGAATATCTAGTCGATAGTTTTTTAACAAATAAAAATGCGTCCGTGGAGGATTTAATGAAAAAACTACCAGGAATTAAAGTTGACAGAAACGGTAATATAACTGCACAAGGGCAAGAAGTAAAAAAGGTTTTGGTAGATGGAGAAGAGTTTTTCGGAAATGACCCAACTAGAGCAACCAGAAATATTAGGGCAGAAGATGTAGAGAAAATACAAGTTTTTGATGGGCAAACAGAGCAAGCGGCATTTACCGGAATTGATGATGCTCAAAAGGAAAAAACCATTAATCTGCAACTCAAAGAAGATGCAAGAAAGGGATATTTCGGAAAAATTGGGTTGAGTGCTGGAACTGATGAAAGATATGAAGAAGAAGGTATGGTAAATGCATTTAAAAACAACAGAAAGCTTTCGGCATATTTATTAATTAATAATACCAATAGACAAGAACTGGATTGGGACGAAAGTGAAAAATACGGAGGCGGAAATGGATACGAATATGATGAAGAAGGAGGCTATTTTTATTCGTTTTCATCATTTGATCAAGACTTTGAACAAATTGGTGTGCCTCGCACCATTAATTCCGGTATTCATTATTCGGATAAACTTAAAGGAGAAAAACATAAATATGGAATCACAATCACAAAAATGAACCAACAAACAAGTGGTTTTGATAACAATTATACAAAGTATATTTTACCTGATACCCTATATTTTAATAACCAAATTAGAGACGTGGAAAGTATACGTGATAAAAATGGAATTTCATTGAACTATGCATTGAAAATAGATTCCATGAATACAATTAAATTTAGGTTTAATGCCAACCAGTCTGTAAAGAAGAGTGAATCAAGGCTATTGTCAGAGAATTTAAATGGCAACAATGCTAGGGTAAATAATAATATGCGATTTAATAGCAATGAAAGTAATTCATTTGACTTAAACACAAACCTAATTTGGCAACATAAGTTTGCAAAAAAAGGACGTACTTTTTCGAGTGAGATGAACTTTGTTTTAGTTGACAGAGAAGATATTGGTATAGTGCGCTCACAATTGAATTACTACGATACATTAGGCCTTGTTTCTTCTACTTCATTTCTAGATCAAGAACAATCTGTTATAGACAAAAATACTTCTGTAACACTTAAAGCTGGCTACACTGAACCTATTCTTAAAAATACCTTTTTGGTGTTTGATTACGAATTTAGAAATATAAAGGATAGAACAGGACGAAATGTAAATGCAAATAATGGAGAAGACTATAATGTATTTGTTGATAGTTTAAGCAATAATTTCGATTATGAAGTGTACTTAAACAAAGGTGGAATTTCATTGAAATATGTTACAAAAAAACTCACCTTCAATCTAGGTGGAAAGGTATCATACACAGATATGGTTCAGGTTAACTTAGATAACCAGCAAATTTATAATCAGTATTTTTATAATTTTTTCCCTGTATCTACATTGAACTATAAAATAAAAAACACAACCAACCTAAGCTTTAATTATTATGGTTATACAGATCAGCCAGGTATAGACCAATTGCAACCTTTACAAGATTATACTAACCCTTTACTCATTAAAGAAGGCAATCCACTGCTTACTCAAAGTTTTACTAATCAGTTTCGCATTACGTATAATTTTTATAAGCCAATTAGTGGGCGGAGTTTCTATGCCAATATTGGCTTTAGCCAACACAATGATGATTTTTCAAGTAGTGAACAAATAGATGTCAATGGTGTAAGAACAATTAAAACCATAAACACCAATGGAAACTACAGCCTTTGGTCATGGATATATTATAGTTTTTCATTAAAGAAACTTAACACCGATATTTCCTTTAATACTAGCCCTAGGCTAAGTAGAAATATTAACTATTTGAACGGTTTTGAAAATACTAATAATTATGGAACCGTAAACTTCGGCACTTCAATAAACTATTACCTTGATGA
>JBIINH010000014.1:0-25058 GCA_044337585.1 Bacteroidia bacterium | reverse complement strand
TTTGCCTTCAGTTAAGTTGTAAGCGTTTTTAGTAACAGGATTTTTTAATGAAGCAGATACCTCATAATTTTCATTGCTTTTAGGTATTGAATAATTTGCATAGTCTAATTGGCCACGAGCAATGGTACCTTTAACAGGTTCGCGCATATTCATCCCATTTGGGTTAATGGTATTTGGCTTATCAGCTAGCTGACTGAGTGGTTCGTATCCAAATGATACATACATATTTGGAGCATATTCTATACCTGGATTGTCACCACCTGCACTGCAAGAGGCAATAAAAATAGCTATACTTCCGAATACTAAAAACTGATATATTTTTTTCTTATTCATATGTTGTCAGTATTAATCTTCAATTACTCTTTCGCGAACTTCTATTGCGCCATTTGATATCAGTACATTTTTGATATCGCTAGCATTATTATGTACATTTACTGCTACCACAAATCGATCATCTGTTACACGAATATCAATGATATTGGTATTGCGGCCCCAAAACATTCTATTTACGATAAAAAAACATGCTACCATCCCAAATGCGGTAAATAGAATGCCTAACTCAAATGTGATTGGAATAAACGTTGGTATATGAAGAGATGGTTTACCACCTATATTCATTTGCCAGTCAATATATGAAGTATAAGTTTGTAACGTTATACCCGATGCCACACCAATCATTGCAAAAACAAAAGCAGCAACTGACAAGCGTGTACGTTTTATTTTCATTACCCGATCTAAATTATGAATGGCAAAAGGGCTGTAAACATCATGTACATCATAGCCTGAATTAACAAGTGTCTCTGTTACATTAAATGTTTTGTCGGCATTATCATAAATGCCAAGAAGCATTTTATTATTATCCATGTATAGCGTCTCCTTTCGTAACTTTCTCTGTAGTTTGGTGTGTATGGCCATCATCATCATGAGTATGAGTTGGCAATATGGTTTTTATTTCAGCCATATTTATGGTTGGTAAATAGCGGCAGAACATGAAATATAGAGTAAAAAACAACCCAAATGAACCAAGTAATATAGCAAACTCAGTAATGGTTGGCGTATACATTGTCCAGCTTGACGGCAAGAAATCGCGGTGAAGCGATGTAACAATAATTACAAAACGCTCAAACCACATTCCTATGTTTACAACAATTGACATTACAAAAATAAACCATGGAGTAGAACGTGCCCATTTTAACCAAAATAGCTGTGGTGCAATTAGGTTACAGCTCATCATGATCCAATAACTCCACCAATATGGCCCGAATGCGCGGTTAAGGAATGCGTACTGCTCGTATTCTACTCCGGAGTATGCAGCTACGAAAAATTCAGTGATGTAAGCTAATCCTACTATTGTTCCGGTAAGCATTACAACGCGGCACATTGCGTCAAGATGACCCAACGTGATGTATTCCTCTTGTTTTAGTACCACCCTGCCCACAACCAATAGTGTTAATACCATCCCAAATCCTGAGAAAATCGCACCTGCCACGAAGTAAGGAGGGAAAATTGTTGTATGCCACCCTGGTACCAATGATGTAGCAAAGTCCATTGATACAATGGAGTGAACAGATAGTACCAACGGGGTAGAGATACCTGCAAGTATCAATGATATCATTTCATAACGGTGCCATGTACGGGTAGAACCATTCCAGCCCATTGAAAAGAAGTTGTATATAAATTTACGTATTGGTGTTGTAGCCCTATCGCGAACGGTAGCAATGTCTGGTATCAAACCAATATACCAAAACACCAACGATACAGAGAAATACGTTGAGATTGCAAATACGTCCCAAACAAGAGGCGAATTGAAGTTTACCCAAAGAGATCCAAAAGCATTTGGTAAAGGAATTGGCCAATATGCCACCCATGGACGGCCCATGTGCGAAAGGATAAATGATGCCGCACAAATAACCGCAAATATTGTCATCGCTTCAGCAGCTCGGTTGATGGACATACGCCATTTCTGACGAAATAATAACAACACAGCAGAAATCAATGTTCCGGCATGTCCAATACCCACCCAAAATACAAAGTTGGTAATATCAAATGCCCAACCTACAGTTTTGTTTAATCCCCATGCACCGATACCTACAAGCACGGTGTATGTTGTTGATAAAATCCAAATGCCCAGCACAATGGCCGAAACAATGAAACCAATCCACCAGGCTTTGCTGGCTTTGTTTTCTAACGGGCGTAAAATATCACGGGTTACATCCGAGTATGTTTTACCTCCGTTTACGAGTGCTTCTCTAATTGGCGATTCGTATGACATGTTTTATTTATTAATTTTTTTCTTTAAAGGATAATTATGAATGTGTTTCTTCTGAATGAACATCTTCTTTGTGATTTCCATTCCCACCGTGATCCAATGTGTGAGTTGCATGACCTACGGCCAATACTTCATCCACATTTCTAATTTTGGTCATGTAGGCTACTGAAGGTTGGACATTGTATTCTTCCAACATAACATAGCTGCGTTCATTGTTGAATAATTTCGAAATTTCACTGTTCTTATCATTCATGTCACCAAATATGATTGCATTTGAAGGACATGATTGTTGGCATGCAGTTTTAACATCGCCATCTTTTACTTTTCTACTTTCAAGCTTAGCTTGAAGTTTACCAGATTGGATGCGTTGAATACAGAATGAACATTTTTCCATAACACCTCGTGAGCGAACAGTAACATCAGGGTTAATAACCATTCTTCCTAGGTCATTATTGAAATGGAAATCAAATTCATCGTTTTCACGGTATTTAAACCAATTGAAACGTCTTACTTTAAATGGACAGTTGTTTGCGCAATAGCGCGTTCCCACACAACGGTTGTAAGCCATGTGATTCAATCCCTCTGAACTGTGTACTGTAGCTAAAACCGGACAAACTGTTTCACAAGGTGCATGTCCGCATTGCTGACACATTACAGGCTGGAATTGTACTGCTACATTTTCAAAATCTACGCCAGTATCAGGGTTATTATATTCATCTTCTTTAGTGATATTATTTGATTTAGCATTGCGGAAACGATAATATCGATCGATACGAATCCAATGCATTTCGCGTCCACGCAATACTTCTTTTTTACCTACAACGGGTACATTGTTCTCAGCATTACAACTTACCACACAAGCACCACAACCAGTACATGCATTCATGTCAATTGCCATGCCCCATTTGTGTCCTTTGCTATCGCGCTCTTCCCATAATGAAATAATATGTGCATGGAAATGATTACCCGCTTTAGGGTCTTTTATAAATTCATTTAATGAAGCTTCACGAATTAAGTTACGTCCCTCAATGGTATGGTGGGTTTGGGTTTTTGCAAGTTTGTAGTCGCGACCGGTTTTCTCTATTGTTATACTCGATGCAGTGTAATTGAATGTACCATTAGCAAAACTAACAGCAGGGTAAGCATTTATACCTAAGTTTTTAGCCACCTTCCCGCCTTCTGTTCTTCCATATCCCAATGCCAATGAAATGGTATTGTTGGCTTGACCCGGTTGAACCAATACCGGTACCTTTTCAATTGTACCTTTTGCAGTTTTGATTGTGATTAAATCACCATCTGCAAGTTGAAATTGATCAGCTGTCACTTTTCCGATAGCAGCATAATTGTCCCAACAAACCTTAGAGATTGGATCAGGCATTTCTTGCAACCAAGGATTATTTGCTTGACTTCCGTCACCAGTTCCAACTTTTGTATAAAGTTGCAATTCAATCTTATCTTTCTGCGAAGTGTAAGCTTGATAAGCTGGGTTTACTGTTTCAGTAGGTAATGTATTGATTTTATAAGACTGAGCAGGTTTGTATCCTTTAAGATAAAAACCATCATGCAGGGCTTTGTTGAATGCTGTTTCAGAACCTACGTAGTTGGCAATCCAATTTTTCTTAATGTAGTTGAAATCATCTGAAGAATTTCCTGACCAAGCCAATAAGTTTGCTAATATACTGCGAGTACTAAATACATTAGAAATTGTTGGTTGAATCATGGCCACATATCCTGATTTAGGCTCAGTATCACCCCAACTTTCCAAGAAGTGACTTTCGGCTGCTACCATATTACATAAGGCTGCCGTTTCATCAACTGTTGAAGATACAGAGATGGTATTTTTTACTTTTGCTAAACCAGTTTTAAATGACTCACTGTTTAAATAAGCATAAGCAGGGTTAGTGTTCCAAAAGATTGCTGAGCTAACTTCGCCCGTGTTCATTTCTTTAACAAAGGCATCAAATCCAGCATCATCTCCACCTTTCACATTCATTGGATTGTCCAAATCAATGGTTGAGCCATAGTTTCCTAAAACGCTGTTGATTGCATTTACCAATAATTGGTGGTCAACATTATTTGAACCAGATACAACCAAGCTGTTTCCTTTATTTGCCCAAAGTTCTTTTGCGGCATTTTCAATCATGTTTACAGCAAACTCTATATTTTGTGCACCACTCAATGCAGGAGAACCGGCTAATGAAGCTATTTTATTGTATAAGCTGATTAGTGCAACACCTTCAGCACTTGGTTTTATAGGAATGCGAACATCGGCATTTGAACCTGTCAATGACAAGTTTGATTCAAATTGATAGTGGCGGCTCATCGAACCACCTTTTGGATTTCGGTTAGTAACCCATTGTTTGGTAAACTCTACTGGTGAAAGCCATGAACCTAGAAAATCGGCACCGAAGCTTACAATTGTTTTTGCTTTATCAAAATTGTATGATGGGACTACATTTTTACCAAATGATTTAGCATTTGCTGTAGTCATTCCGCTAAAAGAAACGGCATCAAAAACAATGTGTTTGGTAGACGGATATTTGCTTACAAATTCTGCCACTGCTTGCTTTACAGAAGGACTGGAAACTGGACCCGTAACAATACGAATACTAGAAGATGCTGACAATGCACCGATTACTTTTGCATCAAAATCTTGCCAGCTAACATCAGCTCCACCTATTTTGGGAGCTTTCGCACGGTCGTTGTCGTATAAGCCAAGTAAAGAAGCGTGCTCAATAGCGCTAACACCACCCTTAAATATTGGCGAATCAGGATTTCCTTCAATTTTAATTGGACGACCTTCTCTGGTTTTTACCAAAAAGCTGCCACCTGTATATGGGTTAGAAGTGGCATACCAATTAGGAATACCTGGCGTAATGGTTTCTGGTTTTACAATGTACGGTATTGCATGCTTAACTGGAGTTTTATTACAAGCAGCAAGGGCAACAGCAGATATGCTGAAACCAAAATATTTGAGAAAGTCTCTTCGGTTAGAGGTCAATTCACCATCTTGTTCGGTCAAGGCGTCCTCTAATGGAATACCTTCGGTGAATTCATTTTTTTTGTTGCGAACAAATTCAGGATCATTCTGCAATTCCTCGAGGCCTTTCCAGTATGTATTTTTGTTTTCCATGGATAAAGTATTCGTTTATTTAAACCCGATTAATAATTATTAATAATGGCATTTGCCACATTCCAAACCACCAACTTGCTCAACTGTAGCATATGATTTGCCTTGAGCCTTTAAATCAGCGTGTAATTTTTCGTAGTAATCATTATTTGCTACATCAACTTTTGCCTCACGGTGACAGTTAATACACCATCCCATTTGCAAGGTTGATTGCTGAGCTACAACAGCCATTTTTTCGATTGGCCCATGACAAGCTTGACATTCAACTTTACCCGCATTTACGTGCTGCGCGTGATTGAAATATGCTAAGTCTGGCAAGTTATGAATGCGCACCCATTTGATTGGTGTTTTTGGTTTAGACTCATCATACATTTTCTTCTCACCATCCCAGCCTACTGCATCATATATTTTTTGAATTTCAGGAGAAACATTTCCATCATATTTTGCACTTGCAGTAACGTGCATATGGCAATTCATACAAGTACTTGCCGAAGGAATGGTTGCTTGCTTGCTCTTATCAGCACCACTGTGGCAATACAAACAGTTAATTTTATATGTACCAGCGTGTAATTCGTGTGAGTAATTGATTGGTTGAGTAGGGGCATAGTCCTGCTGTACACCTACCTCTGTATTTCCATAGTTAAATCCATAAATACCCAATACTACTGTGAAGCCAAGTGATACTAATATGGTACCTACTACTGGATGCTTTTTAAATAGTTTGTAGCTAAGTGTCGATTTATTTTCTTTGATTAGATCAGCTGTGGTTAAGCCATCATCGGTTTTACCAAATTTTTCTAAATAAATACCATCCACGGTTTGTTTGATTCTGTATAGTACCAACACTACAACCAATAATATGACAGCCATTAATGCTAGCGCAATAAAAGTAGTGTCATTGTAAATGGTTTGTGATTCGGTTGAAGCTATTGTACCAACAGCATCCGTGCTTGTGGTTCCAGCTTGAACCGGAGCTGCTGGTGCTTCGCTTTGCTGCTTCACGTAAGCAATGATAGACTTGATGTTGTCATCGCTTAATTGTTCAAATGATGTCATCACAAGGCCGTTGTATTCAGTGTTCAACTGAACTGCAATTGGATCACCTGACTTAATCATTTTTTGTGAGTTCTTTATCCAGCTTACTAGCCATTTTTCTTCTCTGCGTGTGTGTACGTCTTTAAGCGCAGGTCCAACAATTTTTTCATTGATGGCATGGCAGGAAACGCAATTGGCGGTAAATAATTTTTCGCCTTCAGCTACATCAGCGAATGCGATGTTAAAATGCAATGCCGCAAGGGCGAAAAGGGTGGTTATTTTTGTAAACTTCATGTTAACAAATTGATTGTTTGTTGGTTATAGTTTCGGCCTGAAACGTAGATTTTACGCAATTCTTACCTAACGTGGCGCAAATATATTCACAAAAAGAAATATTGTTTTACGCATTAAAAAAAAAACTTATTTAGATTGGTTCTAATGTTGAAAAAGTCGCTTAAATAGAATTTAAGCATTTGATTTTAAGGAATCTGATGCGTTGATATAATCTAATGATTCGAAAACCGAATTTTGACTTACAAATTCTGGTACAATGTCTTTCATTTTCCCTACAATTTTAAGGTTGTCTTGCAGGTCATATAATTTTATCAAAAGCTCTACCTCTGTTTTTACCCACTGGTAATCGAACAAGCGAACCTTGGCGATTAAAATTTTAGGGTGGTAAGTAGGGATTGTATTTTCATGATTTGCAAGTAGTTCTTCATTGAGTTTTTCGCCTTGTCGCAAACCTGAGTATAAGATTTGAATATCTTCTCCAATTTTTAACCCAGATAATTGGATCATTTTTTTAGCTAAATCAATGATTCGAACAGATTCACCCATATCAAAAATATAGATTTCCCCTCCGGCACCCATATTGCCAGCTTCTAATACCAATTGGCAAGCTTCTGGTATAGTCATAAAAAATCGGGTAACATCAGGGTGGGTAACTGTTACGGGTCCACCTTCTTCAATTTGTTTATAAAATTTAGGTATTACAGAACCGCTAGACCCTAAAACGTTTCCAAAACGAGTAGTGATAAATCGGGTATTGATTTTAGGATTGGTTACTATACTGTGGTTTAGCGATTGCACATACATTTCAGCGATACGTTTTGAGGCACCCATTACATTGGTCGGATTCACTGCTTTATCTGTAGATACGAATACAAACTTTTGAACATTGTATTGTACACTTAAATCAGCAACTACTTTGGTTCCGCCTACATTTACCCTAATTGCTTCTGAAGGATTTTCTTCCATGATGGGTACATGCTTATATGCTGCGGCATGGTAAACGAAATCTGGTTTAAATGTTTCAAACACATTGCGCATGCGGGCATGGTTACACACATCTGCTACTACGATTTCGGCAACTTGATCATAATTTTTACGATAGTTGATTGAAAACTCGTTATCAATTTCATAAAGCCTTACTTCAGACTTATCAACCAATATGACTTTTTTGGGATTGAAGTTGGCAAGTATTTGGCGGGCAATTTCGCTGCCTATGGAGCCAGCAGCTCCTGTGATCATTACAACTTTATTGAAAAGGCGTTGGGCAATGGCGCCTTTATCTAATACAATTTCATCACGATCTAAAAGGTCTTCAATTTTTACACCTTTAATTTGGTTTACACTTAACTCACCATTAATCCATCGGTTGGTTGGAGGTACGCTTTTTACACCAACTCCACAATCTAATGATGCTTCAATGATTTCATGCTTGCGACTTTTTGATTTGATGTCGGGTGAAATTATGAGCTCTTTAACCTTTAGTTTTTTGAGTATGGCTGCAAAGTTGCGGCCACCATCATAAATATTAACGCCATCTACATAATTGCCAATTTTATTAGAGTTGTCGTCAAAAAAAGCTACTACTTTAAACCGTCCACCACCATTGGTTTCAATTTTTTTACGGGTTATAATACCCGATTCGTCTGCTCCATATATGGCATAGCGGGTTATTAACTCTTCGTCTGGTCTTGATAAGCGGAAGTAAATTATTTTAACGGCTAACCTAAATGCATTAAGTAAAAATGAGACAAAGAAAAAATCAATGATGATAATTGATACTGGAACAAGCACCTTATTACCAGTGTATTCGCCATAACTTATGCTAGCTATTAATATGATAATACTACTAATGGAAACAGCATACATTACTTTGGTTGCGTCTTGTAAACTGGTATGTCTGATGATACCGGCATAAGTTCTAAAGTACAAAAGAAACAATATACGCGTACCAATTACAATTGGTAAAGGTTGAAAATGAGAAGCGATATCATTAACACCTATAAAGAAATTGAACCTAAGCGTAACCGCTGCCAAAAAAGACAAGGTACATATTGATACGTCAATAACAAAAATTATCCACCTTGGGGTGTTGGCGCTTTGAGGAAGTATTGATTTTAGTATAGATATCATGTACGTTAGTTAAACAAAAATAGTATTTAGCTTATAATTTCAAACAGTTCATTATTTAATAATGCTAAATACTGTCCTGAAAATAAGACCAATATCGCTGAAAAGGTTGTTTTCGTTGATGTATTTGATATTGATGCGAAGTTTTTCAGGCATGATATTTTCAATGTATTCTTTCTCGGGATCGCTGGCATTTCCCAATAGTTCATTTTCTTTTATAAAAATAATGGAGGCATAATCGGTAATGCCAGGTTTTACTGAGAGTACAGTCAGTTGTGCTTCGTTATACATATTCACATATTTACGCACTTCGGGTCTGGGCCCAACAAAACTCATATCACCTTTAAGCACATTCCATAATTGAGGAATTTCATCCAATTTATAACGTCTTAAGAAGTATCCTATATTGGTAATACGTGGATCTTTCATGCCAACAGTGAGTTGTCCTTTGGTTTCGGAAAAGGTGTGCATGGTACGGAATTTGAATAACAAGAAATCTGTATTGCCTTTGCCTACGCGCAACTGTTTGAAAAATATCGGACCACTAGAATTTATTTTAATAAAAACTGCTATCACTGCCATAAATGGACACAGTACCGATAAGCCAAACAAACTAAACAATATGTCGAATAACCTTTTCACACGGCAAACATATTAAACAAAAACGCCCAACAGATGCCGGGCGTAATTTTCTTTTACACATTTAATAATTATTTCTTATCCCATCACTTCATTGACCGAGAGTTTTACGGCATCAATAACTTGTTGTTGCATTTCGGTATTGAGGTTATAAAAAACGGGCAGCGATATTTCTTGGCTATATAAAGTATGTGTTTTTGGGTAATTATGAATAGCATATCCTTTGGAGATATAAAAACTCATCATTGGTACAGGAATAAAGTGGACGTTCACGCTTACTTGTTTCTCCACAATCTTTTGAATGATTTTATCTCGTTGTTCTTCAGAACTGTTTTTTATACGTAATGCATATAAATGATAGGATGACTTTTTAAAATCATTTTGATATTCTGGTATACATAAATGGCGATTGTCTGAAAAAGCTTCGGTGTAACTATCAAATATTTTCTTTCTTACTGGCATGGTTTCCGAATCATAACGATCTAACTCAACCAAACCTATTGAAGCCATGATATCGGTCATATTCATTTTATAACCAGCTTCTATAATATCATATCGCCAATTGCCTGGTTGTGTTTTAGCAAGAGCGTCTTTGTTTTGTCCGTGCAATGTTTTTATACATAAATATTTGTATACCGCGTCATTGTCAAACGGTGCAGGTAAATTAAGTGCTATTGCTCCACCCTCTGCGGTGGTTAAGTTTTTCACCGCATGAAATGAAAAAACAGAAACATCAGTTAATGCACCTGTTTTTTTACCTTTATATGTGGCGCCAAAAGAGTGCGCTGCATCGCTTATAATTAATATGCGTCCTAATAACTTTTGCTCGTCTGATGTTGGTTTAAATTTGGCAATAATCTCAGGTGATTTTACAATATTATTCAACTCTTCATAATTGCATGGATAACCGGCAAAATCAACCGGCATGATTACCTTGGTTTTTTCATTGATATGTTTGATAACCTCGGTAATACAAATATTAAAGTCCTCGCATACATCCACAAATACAGGTTTGGCACCACAATGCATAATTACATTAGCTGTTGCGCTGTAGGTATATGCAGGTAAAATAACTTCATCACCGGGTCCAACTCCAAACCACCTTAGCATGATTTCTAAACCAGCAGTTGCTGAATTCAAGCAAAGTGTTGATTTGTTATTACAATAGGCTGTAATTTCTTTTTCAAACCTTTTGGTTTTTGGACCTGTAGTTATCCATCCCGACTTTAAAGTATCAGTAACTTCGTCAATTATTTTCTGGTCTATTCGTGGTGGGGAAAATGGTATCATGGTGCATTATACGTTTTTGCAGTAGTAATTTGAATAGCAGATTTTTTTACAATATCAATAATTTCAAGATATCGTTGCTTAAGCTCAGGATATATCAATAAGTTTTCAGGGTGAAATAAAATTGCAACAACTTGTGGGCTTTGCTTTAGTGATGCCAAACAATCCTCAAACAACCGAATTACTTGTTTATCATCTTGCATTCGAAAAAAATTGTTGTCTGATACAACCGTTGGAATATTTTCCATTGGGTGATTGCTGAATGATGGAATAATACCCACGTGAGTAGATTTACCTGCAGAAAGGTCGTAACGAACTCCGGCATTCCAAAGTTCCTCCAATTGATTCTGAGACAATTTGATAAAGTAATGGCTGCGAAAATATAATGGCGTGTTTCCATACAATTGAACAAATTGTTCAACTTGAAATGAAATAGGTTCGAGTTGGTTTATATGCAATCCACATGGCTGTGTAAATTGTTTGCATATTGAGAAGCACTCGCTAATAAAAGAGCTGTTGTAGGCATACCTAATGCCAATGCGTGAAAGTGTATTTTTAATAGATTGTATGCCGATAAGATTGAGTGCATTAATGCCAAGTTTGGCTTCTTCACTAATCACCATTTCTAAGTTACGCAAAAAGGCGTCTTTTTGTAATATCTGCTTCCAACTCAGCCATTGTTTACCCAACATTTTTTTACCAATACTAGCCGGATGCATTGGATTTAGCCAATCAATATCATGTGTGAAGAGGAGCATGGGGTTGTAAGTTGTAAGTTTTGAGTTTACGCTTGCAGCGTGATAAGTGTAAGTTGTTTAAGCGTTCTGAGCCTGCTAAACATTAGGTTAGTGACGGGCGGTTGTCTGATATTGGTTTTATAGCTACCATTGACCAGTCACCTGCAAGTCTCGCCAAGTGCTGATCACCTGATTCCCTTCTTCATGAGATAAGAAATGTGTTGTTCTTCAGCAATATGCCAGCCGTTTCTTTTGTATGAAGAAATAGCTTGGTCATTGTTTTTTCTAACAGAGAGTTGAAGCATTTCTGCATTTAGTGCTATCGCACGTTTTTCAAATTCGACTTGAAGTATTGAGCCTAAACCTTTTTTTTGCCAGCGGGGGCACACCCCAATTACAATTAAGCCTGCAGTCTTTAATGGAACAGTATACTCATTAGGAGTTGATGTACCCTGCGTTTGTTTTTTTCTTTGCTTAAATATTTTTCGTTTGATATTGGTTAAGATAAATGCATAACGTGACCTAATATCCGGATGAAAGGCTAACCAAGGTTTTTTTATCATGGCTTTAAGTGCAGCATTAAATCCAAATTGAGTCATTCCACTAGCTGCGCCATAAGCATCGGTTTCATTCTTTACATAGCCACCACAATAACCAATGCATTGATGGTCTTCTTCAATCCAAAAGAGAAATTTATTTGGGGCGCTTAGGTACCATCTTAACATTTCCACCACAAAAGATTTTCCCAATAAGACGGGGACAGAGTCAGGAAATGCAAGCATATGACATACAGCAATTTTTTCTAAGTCATCAACAGTTGTTTCTTTACACGTATAATTCATTTTTTAAAATTGAAAATATTTTGGTAAGCCAATTAAGAAACCAAATCCATAACTTAAATGCAGCGTAGGGAAAGCACACATTGCATAACATTTTGATGTGAAGGGAAGCTTATTGAATAAACTGTGCAATAAAACAGCGGTAATATATACTAGCAAAGGCATTAACCAAATAGGAAATATGAAAGCTATTGGTAATGATAAAACATACAAACAAAACAATGCCGGTACTATGTGTCGTAACCTGAAACCTGATTTTACTTTTGCAAAAACCAATGGCTTATACAATCCATACTCATAATACTGTTTCCAAAGTTTTTTGATTGAGTCACGAACATAATATGTACAACGCATTTCTGGTATCATAAGTAATTTATATCCTGCTTCGTGAATACGGTAATGAAGCTCATCATCTTGGTTGCGTATCAACTCAGTATCTAAGACACCTACTTTGTCAAATACCGATTTCTTATAAATAGCAAATGCAACACTTTGCACATACATTCGATTTTGTTCGGTACGAAATGCGGTTCCACCAACTCCTAATTTAGAGCTCATTGCAAAGGCAATTCCTTTTCCGGCATGGGTGTAAGCATCCTGATGTAATGGACCTCCAACCACATCACAACTTCCGCTTTCCAATTCGGTGAAACCTTTTTGTAAGTAGCCTTTTGGATACAGTGCATGTGCACCAAGCAATGCCATGTATTTTCCTTTGGCAATCTGATAGGCATGGTTAAATGCATACGAAACAAATCGTTGTTTGTTTTCTATTAAACGTACCTGTGGAAATTCGCTACTTAAGTGATGAACGATTTCAACAGTATTGTCTTTTGAACCTGCATCATAAACTAATATCTCCACCTCAATTGTAATTCCATTCAACAGATTACGAATGAGTTGTTCAATGTATTTTTCTTCGTTTAATACAGGAATGACTGCGGTGATTTGCATTTGTTATTTGTTTACGGGTTCCGCGTGACAGGCTGTTGTCTGGTGTATAGTATCTGTTGTCTGTTGTCTGGTATCTGTTGTCAGTTACCCGCCACCTGTTACCTGCCAACAGTTATCCGCCACCCGTTACCCTTGATACTACTGCTTTAAATTTTCCATTAGCACCTTTGGGAATATGAGATACTTCAGTAAAGTATACGTTTACTGTTCCCAATTGTGTCTGCATGCGTTTAATCATTATTAATTTATCATTTTCATCAAATGCACCCGAAGTGGCTACCTTTATTTCATAGTCATGCAGTGTGTGCTGAATGAGCTGGGCTTCAATTACCGAATGGAGGTCAACAAAGATGCCATGAAAGCGAACCATTTGTCGTCCATCGGGTCCTGATATAATATCTTCTATTCGCCCTTCAATATCACTGATAACCATCATATGTCTCCCGCATAAGGTATGTTGCTCTTTAGCCAAAGTTACCCTATCTCCAATGCGATATCGTATAAGTGGTTGGTCATAATTGAGAAAACCCGTGCATACCACATGACCTGTTTCTCCGGGTTTCACAGGTTCGTTTTGGTCGTTCAATATTTCTATAATTCCCATATCGGGACTCACAAGCAATTGTCCAAATTCATTTTCAGAAATGAGTGCACAATTTTCCACACCACTCCATCCATCAAAAGCTTTACATCCATACACTTTAGTAAAAGTTGCCCTCATTTCAGGTGTAAGTTTTTCACTGGAAAGTACCAGTGCTTTCATTTCAGGAGCTTCAATATTTCCGTTCTCTAAAAAACGGGCAAGGATATAATTGCTCATGGTGTAACCCGTCATGTATTCAGCACCAAAATCTCTAATTCCATCTACATAATTGTGTGCTGTTTGTGCTGAAATATGATAGGCTGAAAGGTAAATCTGTTTTTCGGCATAATTGATGCGGTAGTAGGGGGGCTTGGCATCAGCATCTGGAAGAATTCTTCTACCACCAATAGAGGCTCGTTTCATTAACCTATTTATGCCAGCCCAGTTTCTTACCCTACTTTCGTATGCGGCAAACACCCGTTGATGCATGGCGTGTGAGTACAAAATTTTGGTAGGTGTGCCGGTAGTGCCGCTGCTTGATAAAAAGGTTCCGCCTTTTTCTAGATTAACGGATATAAGAGAAGTAGTGCCTTCTGCACGTAGTGTTGATTTATCTAAAAATGGAAGTGTTGCCAATTGGTGCAACTCAAATCTCTTTAATGAATCGATATTCCATCCGTTTTTTTCAAATACTTGCTTGTAATACGGAACGTTTAAATAAGCATGTTTTAATATCTCTCGAAGCTTTATTGTTTGGTATTCGTGCCATTGGTTGGAAGTGTAATGTTCTCGTTCTTTAAATCCGGTATATTCTTGTTCAAAAATTCCGCCAAATCTTCTGTTTTTCCAAAGCATACCATAAGCGCTAATGGCTGTGTTTTGTAAAGATGGTGGAAGATTGTTGTATATTTTTATTGCGCTTTTGAACATGAAATTAACTGTATTTTTATTTGCAAGGATATAAATAGGGTATATTTATTTAATTAAAATCATAATTAAGTAAAGGATTCAAGAAACGTGTTAGCTCTTCGTACTTTTGTCTTGACACAAAAGTACCAAAAAGTCAAGACTGACGATATATCTTGGTATCTGTAAATGCCTTTTGTTTACACGCAATGAAGACGGCCACAAAAATCTTTCAGGCTTCGCATTTGCATTCAATTAGGCCTAGCGTCATTGTTTAATAAACCCCGCACACACAATAGGCATAACAGATACAGGCAGATATCTCTAAGGTCGATGAATTTAGAAATTTTGAAAGATTAAATTTTGAAATAGAAATCAATATACCCCTATTTTACAGATTTATTGAATTTGATTTCAGTTACTTTTTATTTTAACTCAATAACTTTAACCAAAGTGGTTTTACGTTTGTCCATGACCATAGTTCTGCTTGAATTCTTGCAGCAGAAGAATACATTGATGTAATTTCAGGGTTTTTGAGGTAATGCATTATGGCATTACACATTCCTTCAATATCACCATCATCTACCAATTTAGCATTGATACCATCACTTAAAATAAATGGTACGCCACCTACATTGGTACTTACGATACACATACCGAGCGCCATTGCTTCTATAACACTTACAGGGGTATTGTCAACGTGGGTTGTATTCAAAAAAATATCAAATGATGCGGATCTTTCAATCCACATTTCTTTGGTCAATCGACCTGTAAATTCGATGTGTTCACTAAGTCCTAATGAATTTGCAAGTTTTTTACAAATTTGCAAGCTACCATCTTTGTCGGGACCAATCATGCAAAGGGAGGCAGCAATACCTTTTTGGTGAAGCAATGCCAAAGCCTGTATTGCCATTTCAGGATTATAGGTATGGTGAAAGGAGCGTACCCAAAGCAGTTTAGGAAGTATCTTGGTTCGATGCTTATATGGGTAGGATTCAGGGCGGATAAAATTGGGAATGATTTCAATATGGCGGTATTCTTCCATCTCAAAACGCTGTTTCATATATCCTGATGGTGCCACAAGTTTATAAGCATTATTAAAGAGTTGAGATGCAAGTATGGGATTTCGCATCAATCTTTTTGGTAAATATCCACCATGCAATATTGGTATATATTTTAGGTTGAATAGCTGACATACCATGCCACATGCCCAGGCGAAATAAAATGCCGAAGTGCTGTAGGTATCAATCAACACATAATCGGCATGATGCCTGTTTTGGAAAATACATTTGCACATATCCAGCAACCGTAACACCGGATTCTTTTTTTCAGAAGCTGAAATAATGGTAAACGATTCGGCAAGTTTTTCACTCAGGAGTTCGATGGTTCCCGGAGTTAAACCATGCCGTCCCATTTTATTTCCGATGTATACAATTGTTTTTGAATTAACCATCTGTTTTGATGCGTATCATGCTCAGTCCAAAAAGCAATGGTGTTACAAATGTTCGTGTAGCGGCATGAAAAGTGCTGTACAATGCCAAAATATACAGGCAAGCTAAAATGGCTTTGTGTACCGGATGTGCAACTGTTCTTACATATATAAAGTAAACCAGAACTAGCAAAATAAAATAAATAATACCAAGTATTCCATGTTCTGCTATTAGGCGGCTTAATTCTACGTGGGCCGCAGTTCCTTCAGAAACATCTCCCCCTCTAAGCTTTTGTGAGGCACCCACACCTACACCCCAAATGCCGTACTCATTAAACAGCTCAATATCTTCCATAAAAATATTTAAACGATTGGTGGTAATGATATTTAAGTCTTTTTCTTTGGCACCAATTGAAGTTCCGTAGGTTTCTCCCTGATAGCGCAAGGATAGGTTACCACCGGTAATATCATCTGCAATTTGAAAAGCAAAAAATCCAGCAATAGCAATTGGAAACACATATTGGGCAAAATTGGGGAGTTTAAATTTAGTTTTTACCAAAATACCTGCCTGTGTAAGTAGATATAATAAAACCAATATAGCCAACGCCATTCCTACAATTCCTCCACGCGAAAAAGTTAGAAGTCCCTGAAAACTAAACATGAAAAAGAGTCCAATATCTGTTAATCTGTTGCCGGTTAGCCTCCACCTGAATATAAAAAATAGAAAAGCAAGCAATCCACCCAAGCCAAAAATTGTTGAAACTTGATTGGATCCAAAACCTCCTGATGTATCGAAATTGGCACTTAAGTTAAACGAGATTTTGTCGTAATCAGGAGTCTTTATAAACACATACGCAAGTGAGGAAATAAGCGGGAGGGACATCACGCGCAAAAGTGAGATAAATTGCACTTGGGTAATTTTTACAGACCTGAAAAAAACCAATCCAAGGGCAATGGCTATTGGTCCTAATGCATTAAATACAATATTTTGGTACCCTACTTCGCCCGATTTGTCATACAACATGCCCGGAATAATTAATACCAACATCAGCCAACCTATATTACCATCTGTTTTTCTGGTGGCAATATTCCATAAAAAGAAACCAACCATTAAGTATTTACTAATTTCATAAGGAATAATAGGACTTGTACCCACCATACGGCCTAAAATTTCGAATGAAACCAAATAGGTCATAAGTGCTATCGGATAAAACGATGACCTTGCAAAGAAAAACAGATTGATATTGGTGACCAGAACGAAATAAAACCAAGCAATAAGCACCCAACTACTAATCAAACATCCAATGCCAATAAACACGTGAATCAATGTGAAATAAAGGGGGTTTTTGTATTTGAGCAGTTCTTCAAACATGGTTAATTCAGGGTGTTAAGAAACGAAATATAGGCGTTAAAAAAATGGGTTTCACCATAATTATTTTCTACGCGCTGGTTGAGGTTGTTGCCTAGCTGCCTGGCAAATGATTTATTGGTAAGTAAATGGATAATGGCCTTAGCCAATGTTACCGGATTGCCTACTTCAACCAATATGCCTGCATGGCCATTGTCAACTACCTCACGACATTGCCCGGCATCGGTAACTGCAACTGGCAATCTGGCCAATCCATATTCGAGTAAAGCAACAGGAAGTCCTTCACTTTTTGATGACAATACCCCAATTTCAGCTTGCTCCAATTCGGAAGCGATATCACCACTCGTGCCAACAATATTGATGTAATTAGTTAGATTCAAAGAATGCACTTGAGATGTAATTTCACTTAGGTAATTTTTGTCAGGTGTTTCACCCACTATCCTGATGTGAAATGGAATGCCCGACTCTTTGATAAGCTGTGCTGCTTGAATTAAATTGCCTATATCTTTTTGCCTGCGCATATTGGCCACACAAATAATGCGGTTGGGAGTTTTTTCAATTGACTTCAAATACAAGGAGGGGAAATTGGAAATATAGGTAAGGTTTTCAATTTGCAATGAACGCTTAGCCCAGTGAACCAGCTCCTGTTTAACACCAATCATACCGTTTATACAATACGACAGGTATTGCATATACCTACGAGGATGGGATTGGGTTTCCAAACCGAAATGGTCATGCCATATCAGTACCAGCTGAGGAAAAACAATTTTAAGCATTACACCCCACACAATACTGGTGGAGTGCGCATGAATATGCGAAGGAGAATGTTTGTTGACCAACTTTATCAATTGGATGAATGCACCGATATCCCATGCATTTTTTTTGTTCAATACATAGCATGGAATAAGCGGGTGTAATTGATTAGCCATAGCACCTGTGCGGTAGGTTGCAACCAATAACTGACCTATCCCTTTTTCTTGAAACAGGTTGGCCATATTCACAGCCATGCGCTCTGCACCTCCTGTATCCAAGGTGTCGATGAGTTGAATTATTTTTAATGCTTGATTAGACAAAGTGGGATATAGATTTTCCAAAAAAATCCAATGTGAACTTACGAGACCACACTATTGCTTCTTTAGATGTTAACGAGAACCATTCCGATTTTTCAATGTGTTCATTCATATATTGAGCAATGGTTGAGGGGGTATTTTGATTAATTAACAATCCGCGATCGGGTGATTGAATCATCCATGGAACACAAGATACCGGAGTGGTAATTGGCACACATCCCCACCACATGGCTTCTGCAACAGCTTTTGGCCAACCTTCGCTTTTGCTGAAAAATAATAAGAAGTGACTTTCCAGGTAAGCAGCTTTCAATATTTCAGCATCAACATTGCCATGCACAAACACGTTGTCAGCTAAGTGGTATGATGCAATTTTTTCAATCAACAACTGCTTGTGTATTCCTTCTCCATAAAAATGCATTTCAACCGGCTTTCCCATTTTGAATAGTTCATAAAATACATCCAATGCAAGCAGGGGTTGCTTATTTGGAGTGAGGGTTCCTACATAAATAAACCGCAAAGGTTTATCATGTATCGATTTTTCAGGCACAGTTTTTTTGTCGGTTTCACTATAGCTGGCCGTAAAAAATGGGAGTATGTTTTTGGTTCGGTTAGGCCAATCACCATACACCAATGCTTTCATTTGGTGTGTGAGCCATGTATTGCGTAATATCCATTTTTGCAATCGGTAGGAGAGGGGTTGTTTACTCTTGGGGTCCCAATTGCCCGCATATTTTGCCGTCTTTTTTTTCCAAGGGAAAAGGATTTGTATCAAGGCTCCCAATAATCCCATATTGCCCGGGCAGCGCAGGTGAATATGTGAAGCACGCATCATGTGCCAACAAACAATAAACAGGATATAAGGTATTACAAATACGGATTTGATGATACCTGATACGGATGTAAAATGAAACTCGGGTACTGCAATAAACTTTATAGAAGGATGTTCATAAGCCAAATCGATTTTATCAGGACCGAGTGATTTGTCAAGCGGTGCAATGACAGTAACTTGTTTTACATGCTTGAACCAAAGATTCATTTCCCGCACATAAGGTCCGTAGGCGTAGTATTGGCCGTTTTTGGAGCAGTGTTTAACATGTGTTATGACTATGATTTTCAATTTTTATTGAATAAATACAGTTTCGTTCCGGAGTAGTGATCAACAACAGAATCGAAAATCAGACTTCTTATTGGCTGGTCGATGTCATAATATTCTTTTTTAGTAATCGCATATTCAATTTGTTTATCTTTAATAAAAGCTAATTCGATATTAGGATTCAAAGGATCATATTCGTGTTTTTTGTAAATAGCTAGTGCGCTTTGATTAAGAATTGTCAATTGTTTTTGATAATTATTACTATTAAATTCTACTGAATCGGACTTGATATTTATGATGTCATAATACCTGCCACATAATAGCAATAATTCACGGGCATTTTCGGTAAACAAAAATTCACTAGCGTTACCGTATTCATGAGCGGGTATCAGTAAGCCTACTTTATTGCTTACTGCACTTTCAAGTTTAGCACGCACCTGTTGAACGAACGCAGCGTTTAAATTTCCTGAGATTTCAGTTCTCCTATGATGATTTTCAGCATTCATGATTTGATAACACTCGGCAGACAATATACACAGCAGAATGAATGCAGATATTATTCGTTTCCATTTTACCTTAATCTGCATAATAAATATGCAAGTTGCAACAAACAACATTACACTACTTAATGGCCCAGCAACATTGGTGAAGAGTTGTATTGAATCGAACTCATTAATAAATATAACATAGCAGATATATGCAGAAAACAATAATATAGATGTACTTAGAAATAGCCCTTTTCTTATATTTTTGTCCATATTAATTGCAGACATTAGTAGAAGTGCAATACCATATGGTATTAAATATGCCAACATTAATTTGAAATAAAACGATCGTTTTATCCATTCTATAAGTGCAATTTTTTCAAACGTATTGGTGCTTGCATAAAAATCATTAGTTATAACCTTTGTGTATAATAAATATGTTGCAAATCCAATCAATATAACCAATACAAAATAGGCTGTTCCAGCATTTATTTCCTTCTTGTATAATGAGTATAATATCATAAATAGCAAGAATAGTGCAATTCCAAGTGTAACAGGTACTACAAAAAGTAGAGCCAACAAACTCAATAGAGCCAACTCTTTTCTTTGTTGAATAATTAAATTTAAATAGATAACCACGGTAAAATAATGCAGCCATAGTTTTGGATAGGATGCCATCCCGCTTATCATATTAAATTTATAAGGCCAATAGTTACTAGTATTGAAAAATATAAAGAGAAAACTAAATAATAGTATTGCTATATAAATACTACTGCCAATATTAGTCTTTACAAACCTAATAATGGTGCAAAAAATTGCATAACATACCAGAAAATAATGTGCTGGATAAAGTATCAAATAATATATGTCGATAGTGTCGAATTGGGTGAATTTCATAAAAATACCAATTGGCCATGTATCCTGGAACCGATAAGGCTCAATAATATGTGATGTGTTGAATAATAAATTTTTACCGATTAATTTATTTTCATAACCAGTTAAGTAAAAGTATTCACTCAGTTTTATATAATATACATAATCTCTGAATGGGACGTTGACTAATCTATTTAAAGAATTATAATGTACAAAATATTTCGACAGGAAACAAAGCAGAAACAGCAATATAATAGCAATCAAATGCATTACTGGTGAGTTGTCACTCGTCTCTATTTTGATGAATAATTGATCTCTTTTGTGATAAATATATATCAATACTAATATTAGGGCCCATGCCAAAGTAACTCCGCTACTCGTAATGATTGCACATATAGCAGCAACGATAAAATATCCCCAAAAGAAGCTTAATAATATTGTTGATTCTGCATTCAATAACCGTAGGTATACCTTACCACTTATGAAAATTATTAACAGATATATCACTCCCCAACTCAGAAATATCATAAGCCTCTTTGTTTTACTTGTAAACCAGTGTTTTTACTAACAATAGTTTCACCCACGCTATTATTCTTCCGGCAAAATCACCCAATGCTTGCCTTCGGGTTTCTGCATGTAATGTGAAACTATTCCCCAAACGAAAAAAAGCGAGTAATAAGGTGATGCAATGCCATTTGAAAATATTAACCACACCCGGATGAGGATGCTTTAATCGCCATACGTACCAACCATTGGTAACTACCATCTTGCCGTATTTGTAAGTATTGGGCCTACCTGCAGGCTCATGGAGGTGTTCCAATCGGGCAGCAGTATTGGTCATGAGCTTGCCGAATGCACTTGCACGTATGGAAAAGTCGTAATCTTCATACAAACCATACCCTTCAAAATGATGGGAAAATGAAATATGTCTGAAGAGGGATTTTCGATAAGCTGTAATGCCGCCCATGATGTGTTCCACTTCATAACATTTTCCTGAAGGAGGTAATGAGGATTTGCCATGTCCAAATGCAGGAATAAGACCAGGCTGGAGGTTTATTGGAAACAAACCAAGATAATATCTGATGCGTTCGCGGTTAGAAAGAGGTAAGTAATACCCATCCAATTTCATAGCGGGTTTTGATGCTGATTGATTAGTTATCATAGGCAGCCACCTACATTCGTTGGTTATGAGTCCATCTACACCTATTACAGTTTCATCTTGAAAGGGGGCAATTAAATTTTCTAAAAAACTGGATTCAGGTATCACATCGTCATCCAGAAACACCAGCACATCACTATCGGGGGATACCATTCCTACACCTACATTTCGTTGGCGGGTTAGTCCTCGTTGCGAGGCATCCACTCGTTTATATTGGATCGGTAAGTTGAACTTAGCTTCTTGTATTGCAAGTTCTGTATGGTCATTGGGTGAACCATCCACTACAATGATTTCGGATGCAACTGCTGTTTGCATACTCAAAGCCTGTAGCAAGAAGCATAGCGATTGAGGCCTTTGATATGTACAGATAATGACACTGAAGTTCAATTGTTATTATAATTATTAAATACTACGCTCAGCTAGTTGCTTAGCCCAAAATTCACTTTTTGCAATGCGCTTTTTCATTTTATTGATATAGACTAAAGGATTTTTAACAGTTTGATGTTTATAAAAAGAGAAAAATAAGAACCACGTATAACCGACATATTGCTCATTGGTTAAATACAACTTATTATATAAGGTAATGGTAGGTGCAGGTTTGGGTTGATCTGCCACCCACGGCATTTCAGTTTTACTTCTGAAACCGCCCATTGGTGCTTTAAGATGTAATATCTCCGGTAATGGTAAGTAAATAATATCAATACCAGATTGACGCAATTGCATGCCAAAATCAGCATCCTCACCGAAACCGAACTCGTATCGCATGTCAAATTGTTTATCGGTTATTGCGCTTCGTTTTACGATACTACACCCTGAACCGAAAGAAGCCCATTGTGTTATTTTATTTAATGTTTTTTTTTGACCGGGTTGCAGACAGGAGAATGTGTATGCATGTTCGTTAATTACGGAGTGAGTTCTGAAAAAATATTCCAGAAATTGCTTGTCAATTCTGATATCGTCATCAGCCAGAAATACCCAATCGGAGCTCACCCGCCTAAGTGCCATATTTCTGGCATTACATGCCCCTGTTTGTTGAATGCACTCATGCAAAATTGCGAATGGCCATTTCCTTAATAGGGCATCTCTTAAATCGCTAATACTACCGTCAGGTTTTTGCTCAATTATAATTACACGGTTAACCGGATAAGTTTGTGCAGCCAGATCTTCTAAAAAATTAATAACGTGTTGGGGTCTGCCTATAGTGGGAATAATCACGTCAATTGTATCATGTCTGCTTATTGATGCTAAACTATTGATTGCTGTATTATGTAAATCAATAGTTTCTCCAGAAAGGCGTACGTTGAATAAAAATAATAAATAATGCGGACTGATAAAAAAATGTTTGCGCATTAAATGCAGATACAGCATTATAATCCATACTTTTTTATAATGATTCGAAACAAATTGAAATAACTCCCATTTCGACCACTTATTACGAATTAGCTTTTTATGGTCTAGCCTTAACAATGCAGGTTCTGAAAAAGTGAATAATCCATCTGGTTGGAATTTTTTAGCAACACTGCATAAGTATTGATCCAGTTGGTCAAATGCAGCAACACTCTGTTTTGACAATAGTAAAATACTGGCTGATGCCATACCACAGTCACTGCTCATAATCCATGTTGGATACCTATCCTTTTTATTTACATGTACGAATGTACCCCAATCAATATAGCCTATATCATTACCGATGCAGGTTCCTTCATCGCTATGATAGCTATACATAGTGTAGGACTTAGCAGTTGTAGTTTTTATAAATTCTAAATTTAATGAACTACAGAGTTTTTCGTGACACCATACGATAATTGATTGGGGATACTTACTTGCTACATTATATAAAGCTTTTGGCAACGATAGATGCCTAATATCGTTTTGGACCGCTATTTCATCGTCTAACGACTTCAATTGTAAGAGTCGTTTACCATTATGTATAAAAAATATAAGTTCCTTTTTCAAATACGTTCTTTTTTTTAAACACGGGGATCAATGTGGTCACTGAATTTCAAAGGGTGATTGCTTAGTGTTCCCGAAGCTTTGGGACTCTTTGATCTTTGTGCCCCCTGCGCTTAATCCTTTTGGGCAATTACCTTTTTATAAAATTCAATATTTTGTTTAGCAACCACTGCATTATCGAATTGCGTTTCCACCCGTTTTCTTGCATTATTGCCCAGTGCCTTTTTTAAAACTTCATCGGTCAATAAACGAACTATATGTTCTGCAAAAACTTCATGTTGTGATGGATGGCACAATAGCGCTTCTTTTTCATGAGTCAGCATTTCTGTAGCCCAACCGATATCAGATGCTACGATGGCTTTTTCCATCGCCATAGCTTCTAGCCACGATACCGGTAATGCTTCGGCATAGCTTGGAAAGATACATACGTTTGCCTGTTTGATATATTCTTGAATTTCGCTGTAGGGTTGCTTTCCCAAATAACAAACTTGTTTAAATGCGATTTCACTAAATAGGGGTTTCATCAAATCCCAAGTAGAATAATTTCCTGATTCGATATCATTGGCATCACTACCTACCAATATCAATTGAGCATTTGGTATGGCGTCCATTACTTTATTAAAAATAAGTGGAATATCAAGCACCCCTTTTTTACGAATCAACGTTCCGAAATATAGTATTGTTGGGTACGTGTTTTCTTCTTTATATGATTGAAATCTATTCGCATCAATACTATTGGGAATAACTGCATAGTTTCGGTTCAATTCGAAAATATCATTGGTTTTATGTCCAACAAAATCACTTACTGCTAAAATCGAATTTGCTTG
>JBIINH010000103.1:0-7877 GCA_044337585.1 Bacteroidia bacterium | reverse complement strand
GGATTCTATATCAAATCTCCTGAAGTAATTGAGCACATGGCGAAAGCTGATGTCGTTGTATTTGATAAAACAGGAACCATTACTCAGCCATCTCAAAGCACAGTTCAATATGAGGGAGGAACACTAAGTGCTATTCAAGAAATGGTTATTGCAAATATGACTGCGAACTCCATTCATCCTATAAGTAGGCAAATAAATGAATTTGTAGGCGTTCAAAACGAATTAGTTTTTGACACATTTAAGGAAATACCAAACAAAGGATTAACGGCTACATTCCGTTCAGATACTTTTAAAATTGGTTCGGTATCTCATGTCGGAATTGAAATGCCATTACAGCAAAATGAACAATTGGTTACGCGTGTATATTTTTCAATCAATGAAAACGTAATAGGCTCATTTATTTTGACACATGCATACCGAACAGAATTAGGAGATGTACTTAATCAAATAAGTAAACACAATCAAATTCACTTGTTGTCCGGAGATAATGACAAACAACGTACGCAACTCAGTCAGTATTTTAATCAAACTCAGATGCGATTTAACCAAACACCTGAAGATAAATTGAATTACATAGCTGCATTAAAATCAAATCATATTGTGATGATGGTTGGCGATGGATTAAATGATGCAGGTGCATTAAAAGCTGCTGATATTGGTGTTTCCATTACAGAAGATACTTCCCATTTTACTCCGGCTTCAGATATCATTTTTGATGCTTCAGCATTCGGGTTGTTTCCTAATTTTATCCAATTTGCAAATTCAACCCTTCGTGTTATCTACGGAAGTTTTGTACTTTCACTTATCTATAATATCATTGGCCTTTTCTTTGCTGTACAGGGGTTGCTTTCTCCATTATTTGCAGCTGTAATCATGCCATTAAGCTCCATTACCATTATTCTGTTCACTACACTTGGCACCACTTTGATGGCACATAAAAATAATATCAACTAACTTATGAGTATCATGTACATATTGATTGGCAGCAGTCTTTTACTGGCCATATTTTTTCTTGTTTCATTTATCTTATCTGTAAAATCAGGTCAATTGGATGATGATTATACACCATCTGTAAGAATTTTATTTGATGATAAACCAATTGAAAAACAAAAAGATGATCATGATTTAAATCATAATTAAATATGGATGAATGTCATTTTTATGTAAATTACATTTAAATAGTTTTGCCACCGTTATAAACTTAAAATTATGCAAATAGAAAAGTTCAACTACGACAATGCAATTGTTCGAAAGTTCATTATCGCAACATTAATTTTTGGAGTTGTAGGTATGCTTGTAGGATTGCTAGCTGCCATACAACTTTACGAGCCTGCAGCCAATCTTGGATTACAGTACACATCATTTGGCCGAATAAGGCCGTTGCACACCAACGCAATTATTTTTGCATTTGTAGGCAACGCCATTTTTGCAGGAGTTTATTACTCTTTGCAACGCTTGTGCAAGGCCCGCATGTTTAGCGATTTGCTAAGCAATATTCATTTTTGGGGATGGCAAATCATCATTTTATTAGCTGCCATTACATTACCGCTTGGGTTTAGTTCTTCAAAAGAATATGCTGAATTGGAATGGCCAATTGATATCATGATTGCCCTTATTTGGGTAACTTTTGGTATTAATATGATTGGTACCATTATTAAACGCAGAGAGAAACACATGTACGTAGCCATATGGTTTTACCTTGCTACGTTTGTTACAGTTGCCGTATTGCATATTGTCAATTCCATTCAATTACCCGTATCGCTTACCAAAAGTTATATGGTGTATGCCGGTGTGCAGGATGCATTGGTTCAGTGGTGGTATGGACACAATGCGGTTGCATTTTTCCTTACTACACCATTTTTGGGAATGATGTATTACTTTCTGCCAAAAGCTGCCAATCGTCCGGTGTATTCATACAAACTTTCCATTCTTCACTTTTGGACATTAATCTTCCTTTATATATGGGCAGGTCCTCACCATTTATTGTATTCATCATTGCCTGATTGGGCACAATCTTTAGGAGTCGTATTTTCAATTATGCTTATTGCACCTTCATGGGGCGGTATGGTTAATGGATTGCTAACTTTACGTGGTGCATGGGATAAGGTACGTGATGAGCCTGTATTGAAAATGTTTGCAGTAGGTATTACTGCTTATGGCATGGCTACATTTGAAGGTCCAATGCTTTCGCTTAAAAATGTAAATGCCATTGCGCACTTTACTGATTGGATTGTAGCACACGTACACGTAGGTGCACTTGGTTGGAATGGCTTGCTCACATTTGCCATTATTTATTGGATGATTCCGCGTATGTACAATACCACCATGTACTCTAAGCGTTTAATGAATATTCACTTTTGGTTAGCCACTTTAGGTATTTTATTCTATGCCATTCCTATGTATTGGTCTGGTTTCACACAAGGGTTGATGTGGAAAGAATTTGCCGAAGATGGCACCTTACAGTATCCTGAATTTTTAAAGATTACCACACAACTTATTCCCTTACACATTGCCCGTTCAATCGGAGGTACACTTTATCTTGTAGGCTTCTTGGTTCTTATCTACAATATTGTGAAAACCATGAAGCAAGGTAGTTTTATAGCCGATGAAGCAGCTGAAGCACCTGCTTTAGAAAAAACAAAAATGTTTAAACAAGGTGAGTTTTGGCATGGTGTGTTGGAGAAAAAGCCGGTATTGTTTACTGTGCTAAGTTTGGTTGCCATACTTATCGGTGGAGCGGTAGAAATGATTCCTACTTTTAGTATCAACAGCAATATTCCAACCATTGCCAGCGTGAAGCCATACACACCACTCGAGTTACAAGGTAGGGATATTTATATTCGTGAAGGATGTAACAATTGCCACTCACAATGGGTAAGGCCATTCCGTTCAGAAACGGAACGCTACCAAGGTGAGTATTCTAAAGCAGGAGAATTTGTTTACGACCATCCATTCCTTTGGGGCTCAAAACGTACAGGTCCCGATTTGCATAGGTTAGGTGGAAAATACCCGCACAGTTGGCATTATTATCACATGATTAATCCACAAAGTATGTCTCCTGGCTCTATTATGCCGGCTTATGCGTGGCTCGAAACACAAGATTTGGATGTTGCCAGTACGTTGCCAAAATTAAAAGCAATGAAAACTCTCGGAGTTCCTTATTCAGAAAGCGACATAAATAATGGAGATGCCATATTGATGAATCAAGCCAAAGCTATTTCGGATGAATTGAGTAAAGAAGGTATTTCCATTGAACCACAAAAAGAATTGGTTGCAGTGATTGCTTATATGCAACGTCTCGGTGTTGATATCAAACAACAAAAAACAGCTTCAAATTAATTCACGTTCATTTAATCAACAATAATAAAATGAAGCAATTTTTATCAAATATAACCGGATTCGAAAATCACCTGATTTTCTCCATGGTTGTTTTCTTATCCTTTTTTATTCTCATGGCCATTTGGCTTATCAGTTTAGATAAAAAGAAAATGAACGAACTTAAAAATATCCCATTTAATAACGATAAAAAATAGTTGATATATGAAAAAGTTATTTAGTATGATCGTACTTGTAATCCTTGCAAGCAGATTATCTGCTCAGGATGCAGCGGCTTCAACACTTGAGCCTGTTAGCCTTACCAATGCCATGATATATCTTATGGCTGTATTAATAGTGCTTGTTTTATTTTTGGTATTGTATTTGGGATTTGTTGTAAACCAGGTAAAAAATGAAATGGCAGGATTGCCTGCTCCTACATTCTGGCAAACCGTTTTCTCACTTAAGCCAGTTTCAGAAGACAGTAAGCTTGAAATTACTGATCATGATTTTGATGGAATAAAAGAATTGAGCAACCCTATTCCTCCATGGTTTAATGCATTATTTTATGGTACCATTGTTTTTGGAATCGGATATTTAATTGTGTATCACCTCATGGGATCAGCGCCTCTACAGGCAGCTGAGTATGATAACGAAGTAAGAAAAACAGAAGCCATGAAAAAGGCTTACCTTGAAAAAATGGGCAATAGCATTGATGAAAGCAATGTAACGCTGCTTGCAGATGCCTCGGCACTTGACGCAGGCAAACAAGAATTCATCACAAAGTGTAAAGCTTGTCATGGTGAGAACGGAGAAGGAGGAGTAGGTCCGAACTTGACAGATAATTATTGGATACACGGTGGCAGCATCAGCGATGTATATAAAACAATTAAATATGGCGTGCCAGCAAAGGGTATGATTGCATGGGAATCAAGTTTGAATCCAATAAAAATGCAGCAAGTGGCAAGTTATATCATGACGCTTAATGGAACCAATCCTGCAGGAGGCAAAGAACCACAAGGGGTACTTTATCAACCTGCCGGTTCAGCAACAGCTGATACTACACAAGCTGCAAACTAATGAGTATTGAAAATACCGAAGTCTTTAGAGACAGTATTCAGTTGGTTGACAAGAAAGGTCATCGCAACTGGATATTTCCACGCAAGCCAAATGGCAAATTGTATAATTACCGCTCTTGGTTTAGTTGGGCATTGCTCATCGTCTTGTTTACACTTCCGTATTTAAAATTCAATGGACATCCGTTGTTTCTATTGAATGTACTTGGACGCAAGTTCATACTATTTGGCATTCCATTTTGGCCACAAGATTTGCCGCTATTTGCATTGCTTATGATCACATTTGTGATGTTCATTATTGTATTTACTGTAATGTTTGGCAGACTGTTTTGTGGATGGGCTTGCCCGCAAACCATTTTCATGGAAATGGTATTTCGTAAAATTGAGTATTGGATTGAAGGCGATTATAAGGAACAAATTAAACTAAAGAATGCACCCTATACCTTCAATAAAATTGCCAAAAAGGGATTAAAGAATATCCTATTTTTTGGAATTTCATTTGCCATAGCCAATACCTTTTTAGCATACTTAATTGGGTCAGATGAATTGATAAAACTGGTGAAGGAAGGTCCCTTGCAAAATACGGGTACACTTGTTGCGTTGTTTATATTTACTACGGTATTTTACATTGTGTTTGCATATGTACGAGAAATTGTATGTGTAGTTATATGTCCTTATGGCCGACTGCAAGGATTAATGCTCGATCAAAATTCCATTGTAGTAGCCTATGATGAAGTAAGAGGCGAACCACGTGGATTTAAAAAGAAAGATGCTACCGAACCGCTTGGCGATTGTGTGGATTGCCACCGATGTGTACAAGTATGTCCCACAGGTATTGATATTCGAAACGGTACTCAATTGGAATGTATAAACTGCACCGCCTGCATAGATGAGTGTGATAATGTGATGACGAAAATTCACAAACCAACCGGTCTTATTCGTTATGCATCAAAAAATGAGATTGCAACCGGCAAGCGCACCCCTTTCACCGCACGCAGTATGGGATATACAGCAATCTTAGTTGTGCTTACCGCTTTGCTTTCCTATTTGCTATTGGTTCGAAATGATTTTGATGTAACCTTATTGCGTACTCCGGGCATGACATTTTTGAAAATGGAAAATGATACCATTGCCAATATGTACAATTTTGATGTCATCAATAAAACATTCAACAATCAGGACATAACCATCAAAGTGGTTTCGCCAAAAGGAGCTACAATTTCAATGGTTAATGGCTCGTCAATTGAACACATGAATTTAGCAGCAGATGAAATGATAAAGACATCTTGCATGATTAAATTGCCTCAATCAGCCATCAGTTCCAATAACAGCGAAATACAATTGGAAATAACAGGAAATGAGGATCGCATTACCTTTCAAACCAATTTTGTAGCACCTGTGTATAAGAAATAGGCTAATTAAAAACAGCTTTCTTATTTTTGCATTCTGTATTTGTAAAACAGTACCATTATGATGAAATTTAATTGGGGAACTAAACTATTTATTGGCGCGGCACTATTCATCGTTTTTATTGTATCGATGGTCACTTTTATGATACGTCAAAATATTGAATTGGTGAAAGATAATTATTACGAAGACGCCTTAAATTACGAAAGCGAATTACAAAAATTTAAAAAGACAAAAGGCTTGGATTTTGAAATTACCTATAACGATAGCGCGCAACAACTCTCATTTCACAGTGCAATGGGAGGAAGGCAAAGTGGCTTTGCATACTTCTATCGTCCCAATCAATCCAATCTTGATTTTGTAAAATCATTTGTGCTAAACGAATATGGTACCTCCATTCTTAGCACGGCTGATTTAGAAAAAGGCCGTTGGAAAGTAAAATATGAATGGGTTGTAAATAACGATACCCTTGCAGCGGTAAAAGAATTTTATATTCAATGATTTTTGGGGCAGCTTTGTTGCTGGGATTTGTTAATAGCTTACATTGCTTAGGCATGTGTGGTCCGCTCCACATTGCTGCGATGTCAAGAAACAATTCTTATATTCATAGTTTGTTTTATCACTTCTCGCGGCTTTCCATATATGCTTTGCTTGGATTGTTATTCGGCACTTTTGGCTTTGGTTTTTACCTTGCAGGTATACAACAACCACTTTCCATCATAAGTGGTGTGCTTATCATCCTTTTTGTAATGGTAGGTATGAATAAAGTAGAAGCAATACTTTACAAGCCATTTCATTTTTTATTGGGAAATAAATTGTCGGGAGTGTATCAACAACACCCTATTCCAAAAATAATAATGGCAGGGGCCATTAATGGGTTGCTTCCTTGTGGCCTTGTATATATGGCTTTGCTGGGATCGATGGTTTTACAAAATGCATGGCAGGGAGCGCTGTTCATGTTCTTATTCGGTGTAGGCACATTGCCTGTTTTTATACTCACCACCATTTTGCCTTCATTTTTCAAATTGCGATTCAATTATCAATTCATCGCAAAAGCATTTGGAATAGTGCTTGGTATTTACCTCATCATTCGCGGTATGGGTTTGGGTATTCCTTATGTTTCACCTGTTATTGACCAAACCATCCAAACCGATTCGGTTTGTGCGCCTCATTGATTTAACTACTACCAATTATAGCCCAATCTAAAATCAAGAAAATTGGCTACTTGTGCATGTGCAAGCAGGTTGATACCAAAAGAAAACCTGTTGCCGGTCTGATACATCAAGCTATATCGCTGATAAATGGCCGGAAAATTCCCTGAAGGGTTATACAGGTAAATGCCAATTTGCTGACTGAAAACAAATTTTCCCATCAGAAACTCATTGCCCAGTGGAATGCCAGCCCGCCATGCTGAAGTAGTCGTATCACCTGCACGTCTCATTTTTTCAGCAAGCGATGCATCGTACCATATTTCGGCACCCATATTCAATGCGTTGATAAGGCTCACCTGTTTGGCCGCATGTCCGTAAACACCGCCAATCATCCAGCGTTGTTTTTCGCCATTTTGTACGGTTTTGCTTGTTGCAAATACTCCTGTTTCAAATCGTATGGGTTTGTTTTTAAAATTTTTGTTGCGTGTTTTTTCACGTGCAGGCATGTAGTAGGGTTCAAAAGCATAATCAATTCCGATGGAGGCAGTAGGCCAGTTGATACCTTTGTTGGGATCTTTGATGCCTCCGTTTGATATATGGTTGTAATTGCCATACAGATGCAGGTTTACTTTAGGCGAAACGCGGTAATGCAACCCAAAGCCCAATGCAATATACCCACTGACGGGCAAGCTGTATGACATGTTGGTGGGATTTTCGGTTGAGTCGAACGGATTGGTAAGGTATGATAAACCGGCAAATGCTTTAAGCGAAACATTTAGTTTTTGGCGGTAGTTGAAATATGGTTCAATATATGCAGCTACATTCAGGCTGCTGCCCAACACGGCATTGTCGTAGTTGAAATATTGCACGACAACACCTGTGCGCGGATAGCAATAGCAGTTGTCCCAGGTTTGTTGGTTGCGTTTTT
>JBIINH010000102.1:0-7898 GCA_044337585.1 Bacteroidia bacterium | reverse complement strand
GCCTTCTAACTTCGACATTATAGCTAGTACAGATGATGTGAAAGTTGCTGCATTTAAAATTAAAGATGAACCGACTTATGCTATACAATTTCATCCTGAAGTAACGCATAGCGAAGATGGAAAAACACTTTTACATAATTTTATTACAGATATCGCAGGGTTTGATCAGTCTTGGACCCCAACACATTTCATTGAGAATACAGTTTTTGAACTAAAAAAACAGCTCGGTGATGACAAAGTAATTATCGGCCTTTCGGGAGGAGTAGATTCATCAGTTGCTGCAGTTTTATTAAAGCAAGCTATTGGGTCAAACCTTACCGGAATATTTATTGACAATGGCTTGTTGCGCAAAAATGAATTTGAACAAGTGTTGCATGCATACGAAAATATGGGCATCAACGTAATTGGGGTAAATGCTTCGCAACAATTTTTAACCTCTTTAATTGGAATCAGTGATCCTGAAACCAAACGCAAAACCATTGGCAGGGTTTTTATCGAAGTGTTTGATCAAGAAGCTCACAAATTGCAAGGAATAAAATGGCTAGCACAAGGAACCATCTATCCTGATGTGATTGAAAGCGTAAGTGTAAAGGGGCCATCTGCTACTATAAAATCACATCATAATGTTGGCGGACTTCCAGAAAAAATGAATTTGAAAATTGTTGAACCTTTACGAATGCTGTTTAAAGATGAAGTGCGTGCTGTAGGAACCGCATTGGGTATTGATTCTGTTATTTTGAAACGCCATCCTTTCCCAGGGCCAGGTCTTGCAATAAGGGTTTTAGGAGATATCACCGAAGAAAAGGTCCGCATTTTGCAAGATGCTGATGCCATTTTTATTAATGAAATGAAAGAAAGGGGTTTGTATGACAGTGTTTGGCAAGCAGGGGCTATTTTTCTTCCGGTGCAATCAGTAGGAGTGATGGGAGATGAAAGAACCTATCAACATGTAATTTGTCTACGTGCAGTAACCTCAGTTGATGGTATGACAGCGGATTGGAGTCATTTGCCTTATGATTTCTTAGCAGACGTATCAAACAAAATTATCAATCGTGTGAAAGGAATTAATAGGGTTGTATTTGATATCAGTTCAAAACCTCCAGCTACCATTGAGTGGGAATAATGAAATATCTTTTTTACATATTACTTTTTATTTCTAGTCAAAACTTATTTGGCCAACCAACGCATGAGGTAGCCCTTTTACTCCCTTTTAATAATAAGCTAACTGTTGAATACAACCAAACAGCAGCATGGCAATTAGGAGAAATGTGCAGAAACTATTATCGTGGAATGTTATTGGCAATGGATAGTTTATCGAAAGCTGAAACAAAAATTACATTGAGGGTTTATGACACTGAAAACGACAGCTTGGTTACTGCCAAGATTTTACAAAAAAAGGAATTCTTAACTACAAGCCTAATCTACGGCCCTGTAATGCAAGGCGGAAATAAAATGGTTTCTAGTTTTGCACGTCAGCAAAAAATATATCAAATATCTCCATTGATGACATTTTCTAAGACCAAAATAGGTGACGAGTATTGGGTAGCTGCTAATCCAGATTTGCCTTCATACGGCAACATACTTTCCGAAAAATTGCTTTCTACGACAACTGATACAATTCAGTTTCTAATCATCTCAGACAATAGCTTGTTAGACAAGGCAATTACACCTGTGCTAAAGAAAATTGCTGTTGATAATAAACGCTTAAAAGTAAAAGTGATTGATGCAAATTCCGATATAGATATTAATTCATTTTATTCCATTAGGTATAAAAATTGTGTGCTGATTAATTCATCAAAAGAACAAACCGTGAATAAATGGCTCTACCGTATAAATGATACCACTCAATTTATTTTTCCTGAAGTTTATGGATATAACCAATGGTTTGAATTTAGAAGTTTTGATATAGCTTTATTTCAAAAAAAGAATGTACGTATTATTTCACCTTCTTTTGTGGATTATACCCGTCACGATGTAATTCAATTTGTTAAATCATTTCGTGATCGCTATGGTATTGAACCAACGGAAGAAGCCTTTAAAGGATTTGACCAAGGTTTATATTTTACCTCATTATTGATTCAAAATGGGAAGAAACTATTTTCAAACTATACGTCTATATACCAAGCGTTGCATACCAGCTATTTGTATCAAAAAGACAAAGACGGACAATACAAAAGCAAATATTTGAATATTTTAAAGTTTGAATCAGACCGCTTGATTGCTATATATTAATGGTTGTCTAAGCCTATTTATAATCATAATTAAGCAAGGTTTAGTTTTAATAGTGTTTCGTATATAGCACCCTCTATTGGTGTAATGAGTCCTTTCCATTCCAATTTTTGGTATGGCGATCTGAAAAAGAAAAACATGGGACGTAACAATTCACCCAACTCTTCATCTTTATAATTCGATAATACGCTTGCAATCTCTTTTTGGTCAGCATCAATCAAGTCTTCATTATCAATCACTGGTTCATATATATGGTGTTCATCTTGAAAGCCATCTTCATCAACCAATAGAAACTCATCTAAGAAGTCGTTTAATTCAATTTCTACTTCGTTTTCATGCGCCTCACTGATGTACAAAATAAGGTTTAATAATTCTGTGCCTCTCTCTAATGTTTTATCCTCAATTTCAAGCCATTCCGGGCTATCGAAATAATTTTCTTTGTCGCGTTGTGATTCAATTTGGTTGGCAAGTAAAAAGTCAAATAAATACTCTCGTGCTAATTCTAATTTAGGATTATTGCCTACCCATTTGTCAAATAATATGATATTTTCATTAAAAGGACCGGTTGAATTAAATATATCATTTAGTGCGTCAGTATTTGCATCTTGATCTATTTGTTCTATAAAATGTTTAGCTATTTCAATCATGATTGTGTGATAAATTGTTCGTTTTGGGTAAATATTGCTACTGCTTTTCCGGTTAGTGTGGTATTGAGTATTGGCGAGTTTGATGAAAGTGATTTATTGTTTGCGGCATTGTATTCCCATTTTTGTGTAGGATGGAAAATGGTGAATTCGGCCATTGATTTTTCACGAATTGATACAGCTGGTTGATTTAGTATTGTGCGTGGATTAATGCTTAAATGTTTAGCAAGCATTTGGTAGCTATATATTTTTGGTGCATGCATCAATAAAAGGGAAAGTGCGGTTTGCAATTGTATCATTCCATGTTGTGCATATTCAAATTCTAAAACTTTATGCTCAGTATCTTGAGGTGTGTGGTCAGATACAATACAATCAATCGTGCCATCAATTAATCCGTCCCATAGCGCTTTTTGATCAGCTTTTGTTCTGAGCGGAGGATTTAATTTAAAATTGCTGTCATAAGATTCAAGCATCTCTTCTGTCCAAATTAAGTTGGCAACAGCCACATCACAAGTAATATTAAGTCCTGATTTTTTGGCTTTACGAATTAACTCTACACTTCCTTTTGAAGAAAGGTGAGAGATGTGTAAACGAGATCCAGTATGACGAAGCAACTCAATATCCCTTGCTATCATAACTTCTTCTGCTAGATGAGGAACTCCTATTGTGCCAATATATGTAGCTGTTATGCCCTCACTTACACCACTCGCAGTTGCAATTGATTTGTCGTGTGCATGTGTTAATATCAGGCCATTAAATATTTTTGTGTATTCGAGCGAGCGCATCAACATACCCGAGAGCGAAACAGGATTGTTGGCATCTGTGAAGCCTACAGCACCGTTTTGGTACATATCATACAATTCATTTAATTCTTTACCTTCTAAGTTATGGGTTAATGCACCATAAGGTAAAAAAGTAACTGCTGTTTTTTGGTTGCTGTTTTTGAGTGATATGATATCGTTTTTTGACTGCGTAACCGGTAGCGTATTAGGTAAAACCGCTACTCTTGTGTATCCACCTGCCGCTGCTGCATTTGCTGCCGAAGTGATGTTTTCTTTAAATTCATATCCGGGTTCACCAATACTAGCCCTCATATCAATAAAGCCTGGTGTAATGATACAACTCCTTGCGTCAAACACTTTCGCACCTTGAACTTTATTTTTGGCTGCACTAGATTTTATGGACTCTACAATTCCATTGTTAATCAGTATATCACACGTTCTTCCATTATACTGAGATTGTGGATCTGCAACTGTTGCATTGGTAATTTGTAATTTCATTTTCCGGTTTTTGAAGATTTCCGTTTGCCAATCATGTTTATAAACGGGTTACCGAAAAGCAAATGTATCGCATCGCCCTCAATTTCCAAAACTTGATGCTGCCTTTACAAAAAAAACTTTGTAGTCACTTGGGGAGTAAATTTGAACTGTTTGAGTGAATAATATTTAGCTATATTGCCATTCATGTTTCTTTACAAAATACTATATTACCTAACAAAATGGATGATGAGAAGGTATTTTACCCACATCGATCTACATGGAACAGAGGGTATTCCAATAAATTGTCCATTGCTAATTATATCAAATCATCCCAATGCATTTCTTGACCCTTTGATTGTAGCTGGCAGTATGAAACAGCCAGTATATTTTCTGGCACGTGGAGATGCGATGTCGTCTCCATGGGCTGAAAAAATCTTACGCTATGTGCATGTTATTCCAATTTATAGGCTTAGTGAAGGTAAGCAAAACCTGCCTAAAAACTATGATACGTTTGATCAATGTCACCATGTTTTATCGAAAAACGGTTCAATTATCATTTTTGGAGAAGGGCTTAGTGAAAACAATTGGGATTTACGTCCGCTAAAAAAAGGAGGTTCACGCATCATGCAACAGGCATGGACCAGCAATGATGTAAAAAATCTACAGGTTTTGCCTGTTGGTATTACATATGAACACTTTGATGGTGGTGGAAAAGCAGTAAGTATTCGGTTTGGAAAGGCATTTGGTAAGGAAATTTTTGAGGATATAGATAATCCAAATTTTAGCCAACGTGTTAATGAAAAGCTATATAATGACTTATTAAACTTGGTATATTACAATCCAACATTGCAGCAAAATACTAAAGCCCATGCACGTTTTAAGGCAATTTGGCATAAAGCAATTGGAGAGGATAATGATTTATTGGAGTCACTAAAAACCGAAAAAATTGGGCAAAAACGAATGAAGATTTCTAAACATAAAATATATAGACCAATTTATAATCCAATAGCTCGTTTTGTACTAAAGAAATGTAGTACTGACCCTGTCTTTTATGATTCAGTATTATTTGTAACGTTGATTTTGGTTTTCATTATTGGTCTTATTTTTATGTTTTCTTTTGGGTTGTACTTAATTGTAAAGTTTGTTTAAAAACTTTATCGGTACTCAAGGGTACTAATAAAACCTCTCGTCAACACATCAGGTCCTGATTTTCTTACTATCACTGGTTGAATTTTATTGCACTTTTTTTGATAAGTAATCATCAGCAAAACCTCCTGAAATGCCTACTTTAATATGGTTTTTATACTCAGGTTCGTCCTTGATATTTGGTTTTGCTGCATTAATCGTACATACTACGGCATCGCTGCAGCCTTGGGCAGATAAATTATTTGTGGTGATCCATACAATTGAAATTTAATAAAATAAAACAGCGATTGATTTTTTCATTAATTCAAGATTTACTTTTTATTTAATTGAATTAGATATTCTCTAATGTGTAATGACAAGATTTTAACATGACAAAAAAATAGATTATGTTGCAGGTGATGTTGCCACAGGCTTTTTTGAACCGTATTCAGCTACAATTTAAAGATAATGCAGATGCATTTATTAGGGCAATTGAAATGGAAAGTCTTACGTCAATTCGACTAAATCTAGCAAAAAAATCCAATGCATTCAACAGCGATGCAACCGTACCATGGTGTAATGAAGGTCGGATGTTAAAAGAGCGTCCAGTATTTATTGCAGATCCACTATGGCACGCAGGTGCCTATTATGTTCAGGAGTCTTCCTCCATGTTTTTAAAGCATGTTTATCATACCATTTCCGTTTTGTTCCATAATGAAGTGCGTATTTTAGATTTATCTGCAGCACCAGGCGGAAAGAGCACTTTGCTAGCCTCCCTATTGGGCAACAACGATTTACTAGTGTCAAATGAGGTAATTAAAACGAGAGTAGGGATGCTCGTTGAAAACCTCACTCGCTGGGGTACTTGTAATGCAGTTATTACAAATAATGCGGCAGCCGATTTTGCTAAATTGGGACATTATTTTGATGTGATAGTTGTAGATGCACCTTGCTCAGGTGAAGGCATGTTTAGGAAAGATAAAAATGCGATATTGGAATGGAGTGATTCTCATGTAGAACTATGTGCATCTAGACAAAAAAATATATTAAGAGATGTGATTCCTGCACTCAAGCCAGGGGGCTTCTTGATTTACTCTACATGTACATTCAATGAGCAGGAAAATGAGCAGCAAGTAATGAAATTAGTTGAACAAGGTTTTGAATCCATAAGGATTCCAATTCAAGCAGATTGGGGTATTGAAGAGATTGCGACATATCATTCGAAGCAGTTGTTTGCATATAAATTTTTACCTCATAAGGTTTCGGGAGAAGGGCTTTTTATGTCTTGTTTGCAAAAGCCTGAAGGAGTAAGCAAGCGACTTGATATTAGGAAATATGCACAGACAATTTCTCTGAATGAAATAACTTCAGCGTACCTAAATCAGCCCGAAAAATTTGTTATGCAAAAAGATGCTGAACAGCTTGTTGTTTATCCAATAGCTCTTGCTCAAGAAATGATATTTTTACAGCAACAATTAAATGTGAGACAGATGGGGTTAAAAATGGGAGAGATGATGAAAAATAAATTAATACCCGATCATGCACTTGCGCTTAGCAGTCACCTTTCTAAAGAGGTATCAAGAACAGACTTAGATTTACAGCAATCAATTGCTTACCTAAGACGACAAGCACCCCAAGTGAATTTGTTTTCAAAAACTGGTTGGCAAACGGTAAGTTATCTCGATTATCCACTTGGATGGGTAAATGTTTTGCCCAATAGGGTAAATAATTACCTTCCACTTCATATGCGCATAATAAAAGAACTATGAATACAGAAAAAAATAAATGGCACCGACATCTTTTTCAAGCGGTAATTGATAATTGCATCGAAATATTTGAGCAGAATCGATATGCTGATAAAGTAATACAATACAACCTTAAGCAACATCCTAAATGGGGTTCTAAAGACCGTGCATTTGTAGCTCAACATACTTACGATATGGTTCGTTGGTATAGGTTGCTAAAAGCCATTTCTGGTGCCAATGAAATTCCTTCAAAAGGAGATTGGTGGCAAATGTTGGCTGCATTACGCTGGTGGCAACAGCAATCTTTACCCGAATGGACAGAGTTTAGGCAAACAGATTACCGTTTGTTTGAGAAACGTTTGAAAGAGAATTCAGATAAAACGACTCTTATGCAATCCTATCCAGATTGGCTAGATGCACTTTGCAAGCAAGAACTTGGCGAAAGGTGGATTGCACAATCGGTTGCGCTAAACACTACTGCACCTGTATATATTCGGGTAAATATACTTCGAATACAACCTGAAAAACTTAGCAAGCTATTTCAACAACAAGACATAAAGTATTCGCTAACTACTCAACCCGAATGCATAAGAATAGATAAGCGTGTCAATCTTTTTGGTACAGATTGGTTTCAAAAAGGTTTTTTTGAAGTGCAAGACATTGCATCACAATTGGTCGCGCCATTTTTGCAAGTGCAACCAGGCATGAAGGTTATTGATGCATGCGCAGGTGCAGGAGGTAAAACCTTACATATTGCAGCATTGCTTCAGAATAAAGGGAAAATTGTGGCAATGGATACGGAAAATTACAAACTCGATGAATTAAAGAGACGCGCCAAACGAGCAGGTGCAGATACCATTGAATCAGTACTTTGGCCTACCGAAAATGCAAAAGTT
>JBIINH010000101.1:0-7953 GCA_044337585.1 Bacteroidia bacterium | reverse complement strand
AAAAGCTGTAACCGAAGTGCCACCTTCCGCCAATTGATTGTCTGTGGCAATTACCGGACTACTGGTTTTGTAAGAGGTGCCGCGAGCTATTAATGCAGTGCCGCCATCTGTAGTTACCGTTGCTCCCAATATTGCAGAGTTGTGTGTGATAGCAGTAAAAGTTGGCGTAGATAAAGCAGGAGCACCAGAACCAGTAGTTGCACTTGCCGTTGGTGCGCTTGCAGTTAGATAATTATAAGTAGCTGCATTGGTACCATCCCAAGTATATGGAACTACTAAAAAGTTATAGGTAGTACCCGAAGCTAAACCTGTAACATTCACTGCTGTGCTAGGAGTTGAGGGTAGGTTGGTTGCACTAGTTGTAAAAATGGTTCCTACGCCAGCTGTTGGTGCTTGTCCGTTGGTTGAAGATAAAGTTGGTGTGCCAGTTGAATAGATTACCACATAACCAGCTTGGGTAGCGCCTGAACCTGGAAAAGTGGCTGCTGTTATGGTTAAGTCAATTTGAGAACTAGAAATTACCGAACTAGAAACTCCGCTCGATTGGGCACTTGGCGCAGTGGATAAGGTTCTAAAATTACCTTCTGAACTCAAAGCTGTTCCTGTAGAATTAGTAGCATACCCTGCATAAAAATATTGTGTTTGCGGTGTTAAACCAGTTCTGCTATGAGAGTAAACCCCAGTTGAAGTGCCACCTTCTGCTAATTGATTGTCTGCTGCCACAACTGGACTGCTTGTATTATAAGAAGTACCACGTGCAGTTATTGCAGAACCGCCATCTGCGGTAATGTTTGCCCCTAAAGTAGCTGAAACATCTGTGATTGAAGTTGCTGTTGGCGTGGTGAGGGTTGGGGCGGAGGCAGAAGGAGGAAGTGTTATGCTGAAATCATCTATTGATAATCCTTGAGAGTTTGAACTTCCCCCACTTCCAGTATAAGTCCACCTAAGATAATAGGTGCTTCCATTTGCTATAGAAAGTCCTGTTAATGTAAAAGATTTTGCAACACTTAATGGAGGATTTGATATAACTGTATTATTAGCATCTGCCGCATATGATTGATCTCCAGCAGTAGCTGCTGTGGATGCAGTAGAAGTGTTTCCGTGAAAAAAAGTCCATGCAAATGCTCGTGATCCAGATCTGGATTTTTCATAATTCCATGATAAATCAATTGAAGTTACTGTTGCTCCTGTATTATTTGTAAAAGCATAGATAATGCTTCTAGGAGAAGAGAAGGATCCAGTTGTTAAAAAACCCAGAGATCTTTCAGTAGATGATCCTGTAACTCCATTTGCCCAATTTATAACCCCACCAGATGATGTTCCTGTTACTACGCCAGTTCCAGAAGTTCCATAAGCAAGGGTAGTTGCTGTTGAGCCAGTGCTCCAATCAGTTCCTATTTTAAATCCAGTAGGTAAAGTGGCAGTTCCACTTGTTCCCATAGAAAAGTCTTGAGTAATAGCTGTATTAACAGTTATACTTTGTTGCCCCTTCACTCCCCCTCCCAACAACATAACCAGCGCAAGCACGCTTAGGTATTTTAAAATGTTAAACCTGCTTTTCGCGGCTGATGGGCTACCATTTGTTTGCGACATCTGCCCCCATGCGGTTTTTGCAAAAGCAACACGCGGTGTGAATATAGTAACAATTGTATTACGATTAATGCTGTTCATTGGTTAATTTTTTTACTAAAGCAGACAAAAATCCAAAACTAAAATTAAGTAAAGGTTAACGAATAATGAAACCACATCTGAAGTGAAAAATTTTACAAATTACGTTTCAAAAAACGTTTGGAAACAATTGCCTGCCATAGCCTTAGCGCAAATAAAATGGATAATAACCACCCTATATAGTCTCCATATTTCACATAAAATGTTTCTACTGTATTCAGATAAACGGTTTCTTTAAGCGCATCGGGTACCCACCACGCAGTTTGTTGCAATACATTTCCCTTGTCGTCAATAAATCCGCTAATACCTGTATTGGCACTACGTGCCACATACCTTCGGGTTTCCACAGCCCGTAGTCGGGCATATTGAAAATGTTGTTTATAACCGGCTGTATTTCCCCACCACCCATCATTGGTTAGGATGCAAATGAGTTGCGCCCCATCTTTTACATACCTGCCTACGTATTCTCCATATACCGATTCGTAGCAAATCACAGGAGCCAATTGTGTTCTGTTATCTATTGTAAATACTTTTGGTTTCGCATCGCTGCCTAAACTGCCGCTTGTTCCGCCAAGGTCTACGGCCAATTTCTCTATAAAGCCAAACACTTGCGGGTAGGGCATTTTTTCAACCCCCGGTACCAATTTCGATTTGTGGTATACATCCATTTGTTGGTCAGGAGTGATAAGAATTGCTGTATTGTATGCATCATACATGTGTGTAGCATTGTATTCTCTTGCTGTAATGGTCTTTTGTTCTTTTGGAAAAATTTTATAGGTATCTGCTCCCGAAAGAATACTTAGTTGAGGATATTTTTTTTGCCAGTTTTTCAACATCCAAATTAATGTTTCGCTTTGCATGGCATCTTCATTTATGCCACCAACCAAGGCAGTTTCAGGAAAGCAAATGAGCGACACTTGGCTATCCATTTTGCTATCTGCCAATTTCAGTAAATCAGCTAATTGCACAGCAGGATGTTTGCCACTAAATTTATCTTTATATGGATCAATATTGGGTTGAACCACGATTATATCAATACCTCGTCCAGTGGTTTCGTATTTCGATTTTACAAACCAGGATATAAATAGCGGTGCCACAAAAAGCATAAATACCAAATTGAATGCTTTAGAAAAATTGAGTTGGCGCTGGCTCTGTTTGTAATCAGATGTGTAGCGGAAAATTTTCACATTTGCCCAAAGCACCCAAATCGTGCCGCCCAAATGCCCTGTATATTCATACCATTGAATCGCTTGCGGCACAGAAGCAAATACATTTCCTAATACCAACCAAGGCCATGATAGGTCCCAGTTCATATGAAAATACTCGAATGCAATCCAACTCAATAGCAGCAATGCATGCGCCCTTTCCCTGCCTATGTATTTTTGGAAGCGGTGCATCAGCAGCCAAGGCACACTCATGATAAATGCATTAATTAAAAAAGCAGCAATAGAGCCTTCAGGTGATGCATTCCAAATCCACCATGTGGTACCTATATTCCAAGTGACGAGGGAGATGAATAAATAAAATGCAAACCAACCTTGATTGCCGTCTTTCTCGGTTTCTAGTTGCAATTGTAGCAAAGGCACAAACCCAATAAAAATTAATGGCCATGCGGGCAATGGATACCATGCCAAGATGAGTAATCCTGAACTTAAGAGACTGTATGCGAGGTATCTGAGGTGAAAATTCATGATCTTAATTTAAGTTGCAACTTCTCATAATTATCATTGTTTTCCTAATGAAATTTGGATTATTGAATAGCAAAAATTTAACAATTGCATATAACTAAACTGTATTATTTTGCGGGCCATGTTTAGGCAACTTTGTATATTGATCTTTATTGTTTCTGCTTTTAGCGCAAAGTCACAGATACTGCCCACTTTTGGCGACTCCCGATCAGGTAGCACAGGTATGCAGTTTCTTAAAGTATCTCCAGATGCCCGAGCATTAGGCTTGGCCAACAATGGTGTAGCCACAGCAAACGATGCATCAGCCATGTTTTGGAATCCGGCAGCTATAACCGAAAAAGATACAACAAAAGCCGATGTATTTGTTTCCCACACCCAATATTTTGGTGATATTAGCGCCAATTATTTTGCTACTATTTTTAAGGCGGGTAAGCGTTCATTTCTTGGTGTGAATGTATTTTCAATAAATTATGGAACCATGCTTGAAACCACAGAATTCGAACCAAATGGAACGGGCCGAACCTTTACAGTATCTAATTACAATATTGGTGTTACATATGCCAAAGTACTTACCAATAATTTTTCATTTGGTCTGAATGGAAAATTTGCCAACGAAAGTTTTGCGGGTATAAGCATCAATAATATACTTTTTGACCTTGGATTAAAATATAATATTGGAGTTAAGAATGCACGATTTGGTATCAACTTTAGCAACTTCGGTTTCAACGTAAATCCACAAGGTGAGGTGCAAGTGGTAAAATTTACGGGAGAGCAAGATATCAACTCTTTTTCTTCCATTACTGTTCCAGCTATTTTTAGAATTGGTGCAGCATTTGACCCAATTGATATCAACGACCATCGACTAATGCTTGCTGCACAGCTCAATCACCCTACAGATAATAACGAAACATATAGCCTTTCGGCTGAATACAGCTACTTTAATTTTGCATACTTGCGAACGGGATATGAGTTTGCTACTGATACTAAATATACTTTTCCATCAGCAGGTTTTGGTTTGAGACTGAAAAAACGCTTTGCCAATATGGGAATTGATTATGGTATCGTTGCAAGAAATAACCTAGGAAATATTCAACGCATTACCCTTCTGATTGGAATTAAATAATATGATAAAGAAATTAATATACCTACTTATACTCTCTGCAAGTTTCGCTTCATGCTCATCCATGTTTGGCAGCAAGGATGATGACCAGGTAGATGATGTATTGAAACAAGGGGCCATCGACCCTACCTTGGTTCCGCAAAGTGTAGGCTACGTTCCGTTGTTTCCTTTTTTCACCGGATTCAACCAACCCGTTGATGTATTTGTTGGATACGATGAATATATTTATGTAGTAGATGCAAATGGACTAACCATTTTGGATCAAAAAGGTGCCCGTTTTCAAACAATAGCAATACCTGGAGCAACAGATGTAACACAAGACAGAAGATTACATACGTATGTTGCAGGCAGGGTATCGCTGCCTCGTGGCCCGGGTGGGAGTTTGGTAAATCTTGCAGCAGTTTATCACTTAACCAATACTGTTACAGGGCAATACAAAATTATTGATACGTTGATTCATCCCGATTGTGATATTTCACGTGCCGTAACGGCATTCAGGGGTGCAGATGATGAAGCTGTTTTTTTTACAGGCTTAGCAACACTTTTTGATAATACCGTTTATGTAACCCGAACCGGTCCTCGCAACGATCCCAACTCATTTATTGTGCCCGATAATGCCATGCTTGTATTTGATGCCTCAGGAACCAATATTGGCAGTGCACGTGGACTTACGCCCAACTCGGCTAATTTACGATCAGCCTTGGGCGTATCATCTATTGCCGGGTATGCAGGTCCTCCTCAGCGCGTAGAGGGAATGAGCAATAGCCGTTCTTTCTATATTACACAAGCCGATCAAACCAATTCAATTGAATACCGTGTGTTAAATATATTGGTTTCAGAAGATCCTGATGCGGGAACGCAATATGGAGAAAATGCATCGCTGCTTAATTTTGATTTTAGTAAAGGCAATAGATTTTTATACGAACCATTCCGTTTTAAGCGTCCTGAAGATTGTTATATCTCTCCTGATAACCTGCAGTATTTATTTGTAGTAGATAGCGACCTCGATTCGGTATTTGTGTTTACCAATGAAGGAGTAGAAGGTGTAAATGCACCTGCAACTTTTCCATCCAGAAAACAAGTTATTGTGTCATTTGGTGGTTCAGGATTGGATGGTTCGGCTAGCGGTCCATTTAGTTTAAAAGATCCAAGTGGAGTTTGCTTTTTTAATAGGGTATTGCTTATCGCTGATAAAGGAAATAACCGTATTTGTAGGTATATTTTGAATACGGACCTTCAGTGAGAAACTATTTGATGATTTGATGATGAGATGATTTGATAAGTGATAAACGCAGCTCTAACTTAACACTTAACACTTAACACTTAACACTTAACACTTCGAACTGAGTACTTCAAGCCTTGAACTGTTATCTCCTCGAAGTCAGTTTCTGAAATACTTCTTCCAAGCTTTCCTCTTCACGTTGCATAGATAATATAACCCAATGTTGCTGCATAGCCAATTGTCCTAACTCTTCTCTAATATCTTTTTGGCATCGAAGGGTATAGTTTTTTCCTTTTTGTTTTACCTGTTTCACTCCAGCTAATTCTTTTAATATACTTTCTTTTATTTCTTGTTTAAACTCAACAGTTATGATGATATCGTCTGAAATATTGTTTTGCAGGTTTTCAATTTTATCATCAGCTGCAATTTTACCTTTGTTTATAATCACAACACGGTTACACATGGCTTCTACTTCCTGCATGATATGTGTTGAGAACAAAACGGTTTTATCTCTTCCAATCTCTTTAATGAGTTCACGTATTTCTACAACCTGATTTGGATCAAGTCCTGAAGTGGGCTCATCTAAAATGAGTACTTTTGGGTTGTGTAACATGGCTTGTGCCAGCCCTACACGCTGTTTATATCCTTTTGAGAGTTGGCCGATTTTCTTTTTGCGCTCAGGAGTAAGTCCAACCAATCCAATCATTTCTTCTACTCGCTTATTTGCAAATTTTCCTAATCCTTGGGTTTCGGCCGAAAACAATAAATATTCCTTAATATACATATCTGTATACAGCGGATTCAATTCAGGTAAATAACCAATATTTTTTCTAACCTCAAGTGATTGTGTTGTGATATCAAAACCACAAACGCTTGCATTGCCTGATGTTTGAGGAATGTAGCCGGTGAGCATTTTCATGGTCGTGCTTTTACCCGCACCATTCGGGCCTAAAAATCCAAGTATATCACCTGGTTTTGCTTCAAATGAAATATGGTCTACCGCTTTTTGCGTACCGTATAGTTTGGTTAGTTGATTTACAATGATTGACATAAGCCAACGAATTTATGCTTTTGATTGGTTATCTGATACCTCTTCAATTTTAAGTGAATTGGTTTGGGTATCCTTTCGGAAGAAAAATGCTAAGCTGCCCCCATTTTGCTACACATCACCTTTAACAGTAATAAAATCAATACTTTCAAGCATTTACATCCGATGATAAAAGCATATTAATAACCACATTTTTTCCACATTGTGGGGGAAAGTGGAGAAAAGTGGTTTTTTGTTTTTAGTTTAGCACTCGAAATCATCTAAAAAAAATGTCGAATCTTCATGGTGAATATGCTTGTAAACTTGACGCGAAGGGGCGTTTAATCATCCCTGCTGCACTCAAAAAGCAATTACCTAAAGAAGCCAAAGACACATTTTTTATCAATAGGGGGTTTGAAAAATGTTGTGTGCTTTATCCAAAAAATGAATGGGAATTAATCGCAACTGAAATCAATAAACTGAGTGATTACATTAAAAAAGAGCGAGAATTTAAGCGCTACTTTTTGCGAGGTGCCAGCATGTTGGAAATGGATAACGCATCACGTGTGCTCTTGCCAAAAAGTCTGACGGAGTATGCGGGTATAGGCAATGAAGTGATGCTGTTGGCATATGGCAATAAAATAGAAATATGGAGTAAGGCTGCTTACGAACAAATGCTAAGCGAAGAGCCGGCAGATTTTAGCGCATTAGCAGAGGAGGTAATGAGCAAGAAAGAAAGGAGGAGCGATGACTGATTATCACGTTCCGGTAATGTTGAATGAATGTATTGAAGCCTTAAATATAAAATCAGATGGAATCTATGTCGATGTAACTTTTGGTGGAGGGGGACATGCGAACTTAATTTTATCAAAGCTTAACGACAAAGGCACACTAGTAGCATTTGATCAGGATGAGGATGCCAAACGCAATGTTCCAAAAGATAAAAGGCTTGTATTTATTGATCAAAATTTCAGGTTTCTAAAAAATCATTTACAATATCAAGAACTGCTTCCTGTTGGTGGATTGCTAGCTGATTTGGGTGTGTCGTCTCATCAGTTTGATGTGGATGAACGAGGTTTTTCATTTCGATTTCCCGAAGCAAAATTGGATATGCGAATGAGCAGTGCACAGAAAACAGATGCTTCGCTTATATTAAATACTTACACCGAGGCGCAACTTGCTGATATATTTTACTACTACGGAGAACTAAAACAATCAAGAGGCCTCA
>JBIINH010000100.1:0-8042 GCA_044337585.1 Bacteroidia bacterium | reverse complement strand
ACCTATGCCGGAAGCCTCATCGGACTTAATAAATTAACCGATAAACAATTTGTAGAAATTAAGCCCTATGCATTGGGGGGTGTGCAATACGACAAAAATAAAGGAAGTGAAGTGGGAGCAGTGGGGGGCGATGTAAATTACCTGCTCTCCCCTACTTACCGATTGAATCTAACATTTAATACCGATTTTGCACAAGTTGAATCTGACCAACAACAGGTCAATATTACCCGCTTTCCCCTGTTTTTTCCCGAATTGCGTGAGTTCTTTTTGGAGGGGGATGACTACTTCAATATGGGTTTTGGAGGCAACCGCATCATTCCATTTTATACCCGAAGAATAGGATTGGACCAAAACAGAGAGGCAGTACCCATCATTGCCGGGGCAAGATTGCTAGGCAAAGAACGCAACAGCACACTTGGGCTAATGAGTATTCAAACTGCCGAAACCGAAACAGAACCACTCACCAATTATACCATTGGTAGTTGGCGACAAGATGTAGGCAAACAAAGTGTATTTGGATTGATGAGTGTAAATAAATTTGAAAACAACCGATGGCATACCACTACCGGAGTAAATGGCCGCTACAGCACCTCCAAATTTTTAAGAAACAAAAACTTAGATATAGGTGGCGCATTTATCCAAACCTATAACACGGATTCAGGTTATCAAGCCAAAGCGTACGCCTATCGGGCATTTATTGCTTACCTCAATGATAAATTTACCGTATTTGCCTCTACACAACAAAGTCCTGCGCCATTTAACCCCGAAGTTGGTTTGATGTTGCGCACAAATTTCAGAGAATCATTTGCCGAAGTAGCTTTTAAACCCCGACCCAAAAAGCATTTCAAATGGATCAGGCAATTTGAATTTATACCATTAGGTATAACCTATACCCAATATGATGACACACGTGATATGCAATCATTTGAATATAAACTGCAATTTGTGGGCTTTGAAACCCGCAAAGGAGAACGGTTTACCATTGACTCACGATGGGTTGCCGAAGGACTAATATCTGATTTTGAAATCACTAAGAAAATAACCATACCCATAGGCACATATGAATGGCAGCAATGGAATGCCGAACTGCGTACCTTTAGGGGAAGGCGATTTTCAATCATCAGCAAATTCGTTTATGGCGACTTTTATGATGGTACCAGCACCCAAACCCGTAACGAGTTGTTGTGGCGTACTTCCAAATTTTTCAATATAAGCCTGCGCCATGAATGGAATAACGTGCACCTGCCTGAGGGTAAATTCTACACCAACCTTATCGGTTCTCGTATTGAGTATGCTGTAAATCCAAATGTATTTGGTTCTTTTTTAACCCAATGGAACAATTCGCAAGAAGAATTTAATTTCAATTTCCGCCTTCATATTATCCCTAAAATTGGTACCGATTTTTTTGTTATTGTCAACCAAATTGTATCTACCCAATCAAATAGTTTGGATTTTCAGCGAACTACAGCTTTGGCCAAATTGGTTTGGCGATTTACGTTATAATTATTCTTTATTAAACTCTTCTTCCAATGGAATATGGATTTCTTTTGATTGAATCCAATTGGTAAATTTTCCAATAAAAGGGGTAAATGCCAACCCAATAAATACATGATAAACGGTGTGAAAAATAGCAACTTGTAGGTATAAGCGGTTATCAAACGAAGCGAGTGCAGATTCAATTAAAGAAAGAAATGGCAAAAATACAATTAAGCCAGTGAGGTTAAATACAAAATTGGCGTAAGCACCACGTTTGGCATTTGGGGTATAGCGCAACGATTGGTAAAGCGCAGTGCTGGTTGTGCCTAAATTGCTTCCCATGATTACACCAATGGCTATATGAAGCGTGAGCAAATCATGCATAGCCAAAACGATAAGAACCCCAGCAACAAAAGAGCTTGATTGAAGCAATATGGTTAAAACGAGGCCCACCAACAGTGTAAACCAAAACTCTTGAAACAGAACGAGTTCTTCCATTTCCCATTCTGTGCGGTCGAAACCAGCCATATAATCAGAGAGTAAAGAAATGCTGAATAAAGTGAACCCAAAATAAAAAAAAGCCTTTCCATAAAGATGAGCCTTTATGGGCATGGCACTTAAAAAAGTACCGAAAATGATAAAATAAGGTCCAATATTACTCAAGTTCAGGGCTACAATCCAAGCAGTGGCTGTCGTTCCAAGGTTGCTACCAAGCAATACCGAAAATGCCTGTTGAAGGGAAATAACACCCGCATCCACCATGGCAATGGCCATTCCACTTACAGCGCTGCTTGATTGAATAATGGCTGTAAGCAGGCCGCCCACAATAAAACCCGATACCCGATTATGTGAAAAACGTGACAACCGTTCCCTGAATTTTAACGCATTATTATTCTTTATCTCATCACTAAAACTACGTAACCCGTACAGAAACAAGGAGATAGTAGATACAGCTAAGATGAGCAGGTTAAAATTACTTATCATGATTTAAATCAATATTCGTGTGCAAAAAAAAGGAATATATGACACGAATAACGTTATTTTTGCGCCACTTTATATCATAAATAAAATGGACATTTTTGAAAAACTGAACAAAAGAGCCGGACCGCTAGGTCAGTATGCCGATGACGCTTATGGTTATTACATGTTTCCGAAACTGGAGGGTGAAATAGGACCACGTATGAAATTTAAAGGGGTGGAAATGCTAAACTGGAGTTTGAATAACTATTTAGGTTTGGCAAATCATCCTGAAGTGCGCAAGGCAGATGCTGAAGCGGCAGCCAATTTTGGATTGGCTTATCCAATGGGTGCGCGCATGATGAGTGGCAACTCAAGCTACCACGAACAATTAGACCGTGAGCTTGCTGCATTTGTTGGCAAAGAAGATGCAGTTTTGGTAAATTATGGCTATCAAGGTATTTTAAGTGCCATCGATGCACTTGTTGACCGCCATGACGTGATTGTTTATGATGCCGAAAGTCATGCATGTATCGTAGATGGTGTGCGCCTGCATATGGGCAAACGTTTTGTATACAAACACAATAATATTGATGACCTGGAAATACAATTGCAACGTGCCCAAAAGTTAATAGAAGGCACAAATGGCGGTATCCTTGTGATTACAGAAGGGGTATTTGGAATGACAGGAGCACAAGGCAAAATAGCTGAGGTAGTAAAATTAAAAGCGAAATATAATTTCCGCTTACTGGTTGATGATGCGCATGGACTAGGCACATTGGGAAAAACCGGTGGCGGTGTAGGTCAAGAGCAAAATTGCAATGAAGGTATTGATATTTACTTCGGTACGTTTGCAAAATCATTCGCATTGATTGGTGGTTTTCTTGCAGGAAACAAAGACATTATCAAATATTTGAGGTACAACCTACGCTCTCAAATTTATGCCAAGACTTTGCCAATGCCAATTGTAATTGGTGCGCTAAAACGCCTAGAGTTAATTCGCAATCATCCTGAGTTGATTGAAAGACTTTGGACTGTGGTTGGCGCATTGCAAAATGGACTCAAAGCACAAGGATTTGATATTGGACACACAAATAGCTGTGTAACTCCTGTATTAATGAAAGGAACCGTTGGTGAAGCAACTGCCGTGGTACACGACCTGCGTGCGAATTATAAAATATTCTGCTCGGTAGTTATTTATCCGGTGATTCCTAAAGGAATGATTCTATTGCGTTTGATACCTACTTCAGTGCATACTTTGTCTGATGTGGAACAAACCATAAAGGCATTTTCTGAAGTGCGTGCCAAACTAGCTGAAGGTGCTTACCGTGTGGATGAAGGTATTTTATCTGCCAAAAACTTCTAATCGTAAATTTATAAAATTTATACCAAACGCCTCTGAATATTCAGGGGCGTTTTTTTGTTTGCCTTGATTCATCTGCAATTAAGCGCGTTTGCCACATGAGGTTTGGTATGTTTGCAACACTTAGGCTAACTTGCATACTATGTTTAATCCAGAAATACTTGAAAGTATTGTTACTACACAAATGCCCTTCGGAAAATACAAAGGCACGCTGCTATGCGATTTGCCTGATTTTTATTTAGAATGGTTTGCAAGACAAGGTTTTCCAAAGGGGAAACTCGGAATGCAATTGAGTACTGTGTTTGAAATAAAGCAAAATGGATTACATGAAATCATTGACGGGCTTAAGCGATTGAAATAAGTAGGCTTTACGCTAATTTAAGCCTGTCAATTACTTTTTTCAAATTGCCTTAATACGGTTTGTGCTCTTACAATATCATCCTTGTTAAATTCAGAAAATACAATAGAAGTTCCATTTACCTGCACCAATTTATTTGGAAATTTTTGATTAAACGCATTCATGAATTGTGTAACCCCATTCCAAATGCCGCAATCATGCCACAAGATGATTCCACCTTCCTTAGTTAATAATTTAATTGCTTGCATGGTATCATTCAACACATATTCATAGGCATGCGACCCGTCCACAAACACAATATCGCAAAGATTGTAGTAGGGACTAAAATCAAAAGTGGCAGAATCTCCGTACATCTGTTTAATTTTTGATGATAACGGATGTCCCAAAAAACGTGATCCCGAAACGGGTTTATTTACATACACTTTTTCGTATGTAGCTAATGGATATTTGACTTCATCAATTTGCTTAGCGGGTAAATCAAGCGTAAAAATACAGCAATTTATAGGTGAGTTTAGCGCCAAATGCAAGGTAGTTCGGCCATCAAATGTGCCAATTTCGAACACATTATTTCTTGCATGTAGTTTAGAAATCATGCTAATAACGTTTAGCTCATAAAGTGAAATATTTCCATCTACACCTTCTGATGAGGCAATGGTTATTTCGGGTACAGCTTTAAGTATATTAGCAATACCATCTTGTTTTAATTGTGTTTTTATCTTCGTGCTGTATCCAAAATGATTACCAATAATGTAAATAAGATTGCGTTGCCGTTTGAACAAGAAACCGACAACAAACACATAAGTCATGCCCAAGAAGGCAATTATATAAGTTGTAAAAAACCTCATACGCAAGCAATATAGTATTTATAGATTATTTCAATCTATTACATAAAATTAATTAAAACAGGAAGTGTAACTTTTACAAGGCAAGTTTTACAACCAAACTTGGAAATGTAAATACCAACCTAACCGCTACAATAGGCTGTTTGCGTATTACTCTTTTCAATTTGTACAACAATGCTTGATCAATGCAGCTGTGCCATAAGGTATCATTTATCAACTCTTTTTGTTGCGAAGCATACTTCACCGCCTGGCACATTTGGGGGTATGAAAATTTAGATCGGTAATCAAATAAACACAAGTGATTTGCCAATGATTGCGGTGGACATTTTGCCTCTCTAATTAATGTGCGTTCAATATCAATGATAAATTTTTGCTGATGTATAGATTGCTTATCATGCATGCGATAAAACAATAAAGGCTCGGGTAAATTTGCCAATTGCATACACTTGGATAGCCTACTAAAAAATTCGTAATCCTCGGCATAGGCATAGCTTTCGTCATACCTGTTTTTTCCTAAAGATGCGGCCTTCATCATCACCGATGACTGAAAGAATGGCGATTGCCAAACGGTATAAACCTTCAAAGCATCGTCTGTTAATGGCTTTGTGAGCAAACGTCCGTTCTGGCGAGCATTGACACTTAAAATTTCTGCAAAACTCCCACATGCATCAATTTCAGTGTGAGCTTGTAGGAATTTCAATTGCTTTTCAAAACGGTTATGATCAGCCAAATCATCCGCATCCATCCATGCGATATAATTTCCTGTTGCTACATCTAGGGCTTTATTCAACGCTTTTGCGGTTCTGCGTTCTTGTCCTATTCGTTCACCAAGCCGAATCAATTTTATAAATGAATATTTTTCAGCAAACAAATTCAAGAGTTCACTTGTGCCATCTGTTGAGGCATCATCAACTATGATAAATTCAGTTGCACAAATTGATTGCTGCAATATGCTATGTATGGCTGCAGAAACATAATTCTTTGCATTATACACCGGCATGATTACGGAAATATTTGCACTTAATTGATCCATGTCTTTAGTTGATTCCATACCTCATCTACCGAAATTGCTTTCATACAAATATTGTTATTGCAAGGTTTATCTACACAAATGGCACAAGGCACTTGACTATGTTGAAAAACTATTGATTTTTTGCCCTCTGGAGGAAACCATTTATTGGGATAATCTCTTGCGCTAAAAATACCAATAACAGGTGTATCAACTGCATAGGCAAGGTGCATTGGGCCTGAGTCATTGGTTAGTGCACAGGTTGCATGTTTCATAGCGAAAGCAGATTGAGCTACAGTAAATTTACCGCAATGGTGTGATTCAATTCCTGCTGCTTTAAGCCTTTCTCCATCGGCTGCATCACCCAACCAGATAATATCATAACCAGATGATTTTATCTTTTGAGCAATATCTAAAAACCATTCAATGGGCCATTGTTTTCGGGCAAATTTAGCACCAATAGCCAACGCTACATATTTGGTTGACGGGAGCGAAATTTGTATATCCATTTGCAATGAATAATCTGCTGATTCATCAATTTTCAAACCATCAGTTTGCAAACGATGAAATAGGCGTTTCGTTTCTTGTTCAAAACGCACAAACTTGAGTTGTATTTTACGAAGAAAAAGATTACTTCCAACCTCCCACCCCGCGCCATAATGAATACCAGCTAAACGAAAAAAAATCATATTCCGCAATTGGGTATAAAATGTATCGCGGTATTGCGGCAACTCAATCACCATATCATAAATTTTCAGTTTATGAAACAGCGACTTTATATTTTCTTCATCTTCATAAATAAACTGTTGAATAACGCCATCTTGCAAAATAGTGTGTGCAGCGATATGCTTTGCGCCATAATGTTTAGATAACAAATGTATTTGCGCATTTGGATATAGTTCGCGAATGGCATGAATGATAGGCAAAGTAACAATGATATCTCCCAGTGTACCTTTGCGAACAATTAGAAGGTGTCGAATGTCTTTGGGGGCAGAATTATAAAGAGACTTTTTAACCAGGTACAAACAACCATTCAAAAACGGGTATTGGCTTACAGCTAAAAATCGGGTGATTGCATTGGGCATTTATCGCAATAAATAAATCTTTCCGGTATCGTGCATGAAATATTTATCCGCTTTTGTTGATGCACGTTCGATGGTTGCTCCATTCACTTTTGTAAATACTTGATATAAGTATACCCCATTTGCCAATCTATCCCCAAATTGATCAGTACCATCCCAAGCAAATTGTGAGATATTTTGTCCAATTTTTATCGGACCAAATTCATCATGTCTGATTTCACGAACAGTTTTACCCGAAATGGTCATAATGCGAACAAGCAACTCTTCGGGTGGTTTTGCACCGGTAAGTGTAAATACAAAGCGAATATTGGTAGTTCCAGGATTTGGATAAGGAAAAAAGTGGGTAATTGTGCTTTTATTCTCTACCTTAAAATCAATTTCGTAAGAATTGGATCCAGATAAATTGCCACTTGCATCACGTGACTGAACCCTTAGGGTATACATCCCATTTGGCAATTGCTCAGGTTTGTATTCCATCTTTGCTTTATTGTCTCCTTCGCTTGCAGGGTAAAATACAATTTGATTGCTTTGGTGTGAAATGAGTTCGAAAGTAGTGCTACCGGGGCGTTTTAGCGATACAATAAAAGTAGATGTGTCAACTTGCAGGCGGTATGGATTATCATCTTTAGAAGTGATTTGAATAACTGGCGAAGGTGAAACAAAATCTCCATTTAATATTCGATACCCATCAAACGTAACATCCAACATTGGGTTATTGCGGTCATTCTCTACACTAAAATTGCGTGTTAAAAAATTATTGATAAGCGAAACCTCGCTCACCTTTTGGGCTGCATTCAAACTGATGTTCAGTGTATTTTTACCACTCATAGGTAGCGTGCTGATCTTACGTTGAATGACGTAAGCTTCTCCCTTTGCCAACGCAGGTATTTTCTCTACGCTATTAAACCTATTGATACGTTGCTCATCAATCACCTGAATATCCAATTCTACACTA
>JBIINH010000013.1:0-25708 GCA_044337585.1 Bacteroidia bacterium | reverse complement strand
TCATAAACAAAATTGTAGTTTGCACATGAAACATCAGGATGATATGAAAAAAATTATAGTATTGGGTGCCGGACTTTCTTCGTCTAGCTTGATAAACTATTTGATTGAAAACGCGGCACAATGTGAATGGACGGTAACCGTTGCCGATGCTAATAAACAGTTAGCTGAGTCCAAAATTGGAAACCTTTCAAATGCTACAGCCATTCAATTGAATGCAGATGATCCTTATGAAATACAACATACCATCAGTCAGTTTGATTTGGTTATTTCATTGTTGCCGCCTCATATGCACATGGGTGCTGCCAAGGCATGTCTGCAACACAAAAAACACCTGATTACGGCATCATATGTATCTGATGAGATGCGGCATTTGCATACCGAAGCCATCAAATCAGGTGTACTGTTGCTTAACGAATGCGGATTGGATCCCGGCATCGACCATATGAGTGCCATGAAGGTGATTCATGAAATTCAACAGAAAGGTGGTGTGATTGATTTATTTAAATCCTTTTGTGGCGGATTGGTAGCTCCTGAGTTTGATGACAATCCCTGGCATTATAAATTTACATGGAACCCGCGCAATGTGATACTGGCCGGTCAGGCCACGGCATCTTATCTTGAGAATGGCGAATTGAAATACATTCCGCCTTCACGTATTTTTTCGCAAACAGCGCAAATCCGTTTTTCCGATACATTGACTTTTGATGCATACGCAAACCGCGATTCTCTCAGCTATATCAAGCCATATGGAATCACATCTGCTCATACCGTATTGCGCGGCACCTTGCGTGGTGCAGGTTTTTGCGATGCATGGAACCTTATTGTAAAACTGGGTTTGGCTGACGATCAGTTGAAACTCGAAGATGCAGACAAAATCACCTACAGAAAGTGGCTCAATGCTTTTGTGCCTGGAAGTGGTTTGAATCAACTTGAGCAAAGACTTTGCGACTTCTTACAAATAGATTTGACCAGTGAGGTATTCAGTAAATTGAAATGGTTAGGAATATTTGATGAAACATTCATACCACTTCGATCTGCAACTTCTGCACAAATCCTGCAACATTTGTTGCAACAAAAATGGAAGTTGCAAAAAGGTGAACTGGATATGATTGTGATGCAGCACCAATTTCAATACACACAAGATGAGAAACAATACCACAAATCAAGTTCGTTACTCGTAAAAGGTGAAAATGAGGTGCATACTGCTATGGCTAAAACAGTAGGTTTACCTATGGGTATTGCAGCCAAATTGGTATTACAAGGAAAACTAAACCTGAAAGGTGTGCAGATTCCGATTATGCCTGAATTGTATCTTCCAGTTCTGGATGAGTTAGAAAATTTTGGAGTAAAATTTATTGAAAGTTAGTGTTTGCTTGCATTAAGCAATAAATGATTACTTATCCTTCCATAAGTAGTAATCTAATGTAAGCGATTTGTATGCAGTACTTGCGATTCCTTCCGCATCATAAATTGTAAATATTTTTTCGGTGACTTTCTCATGTTGTCTTTTCTCAAAAGTCAGAATCTCTCTATTGTGCTTTGTTCCCGGTTTTGAATGAATAAAAATATTTTGCTGCAAGTGCAGGTGGTTTTCCTGTGCAATAGTTTTTAAAACTTGCGCTTCATTTACCGGCAAGATAAACCATGCTTGTCCCTTTTCACTGAGTAGGCTATTTGTTGCTTTAATGAGGTCTTCAAAAGGCAAATCTTTGTCGTGTCGTGCTTTGCTTCGCTGCACATCTGCAATGCCAAACTGCTGCTTGTACCTGAAGTAAGGCGGATTGGAAATAATGATATCGTAAGACTCAGTTGCATGAAATTGCTGTACAGGCATATGATGCAGCCGAATTCGGTTATTCCAAATACTCGATGCAAAATTCAGTGAGGCTTCAGCAGCGGCTTCATTATCGAGTTCTACCGCATCAATTTGTGCAGTTGATTTTTGAGCCAGCATCAGTGCCAATAAACCTGTACCTGTACCGATGTCGAGTATTCGTGTAGCTTGTTGCACATCACAAAAACATCCAAGCAATACACTATCGGTTCCAATTTTCATGGCCGATTTTTCCTGGGTAATACAAAACTGTTTGAAATGAAATACCGACATTAGCGGGTAATGATATAATCAAATCGGTAATGGGCGTATGGTAAGTTTATAGGCTGCAACATCTTTTTTCCTTTTACTCCTAATTGCTTGCAGATAAGATTGAGTTCATCTTCACTCCAGAATTTACCCATATCGTTATTGTTTTTCACCATCTGTAAGGCAAGTCCCAACAGCATTTTTGGGGTATGATAAAAATGAAAAAACTTAGCTCTATCCGGAATGTCTGTCAGTATGATTTTGCCATCTGCATTCAAATACCGCAATAGGTTTTCGATTACCTGTTTCCCGGTTTCCACCTTTTCAAAATACTGAAAAGAAAAGCATAAAGTAATGCGGTCAAATGTTGTTAAGGTTGGCAAAAGCGTGGCATTGGGGATAGAAACATCTGCTTCATAAAAAGAGATATCAGGGTAGTCAAGTCGGGCGATTGTAAGTAAATTTTGAGCGAAGTCAATACCTGTTATTGATTTGCAATACGGACGTATTTTAGCAGTTACCAACCCATTTCCACAGCATACATCAAGCACGGTAGTTTCAGCATTTATTTCTGCAAGTTCAAGCACATGTTTCAGGTAAGTGCGTATGGCTTCATCGGTTAATGCATCAAGTGAATTTGTGCGACCTACCTGTGCCAGTTTGTTATCAGCATCGGCTTTTTTATTCCAAAAGTTTTTCCAGTTCATTGTGTAATCAAATATGGTAATTACATTAGTTAAATCTTATAAGTTACGCTAATTTTTTTTTCTTGGTATCGAAGTGTAGGTTTGCACAAATTTAGAACATCATGAAAAAATCAATGCTTATTTTATTAATGCTATCAATTGTAACATTAGGCTATTCGCAAAAGAAAGCCAAATCCCCGTTTACAACAAAAAATCAAGTGAAAAGGCAAGCTGTTTATAACAAAAACGGTACTTTGTTTTTACCCCAGCTTATACTAGACTATGATTGGCAAGATAGTGTTTGGTCAGATACACCCGATTCTACCTACAATGAGTACAATTCAAATGGTGATGTTATAAGTACAAGATATATAAATGTTGAATTTGGATTTAAGTCGCGTACCACATTTGAGTACAACAATGGTTTCAATACGGCCTCGTATTCCTATAATTATAATACTACAACAGGTGAATGGGACACATCATCTTACTCCATTTCGGTTTTTGATAACTTAGGGAATGAAGTAAAAAGTGAGTCTTATTTTAGAGGCATGAACGGTTGGGAACTATCTTTCCGCGACTCTGTTCATTTCACTTACACGGGTAATCGAGTTGATCAAGAAGTAACGTATCAGTGGAACAAAACTACGTCTTCATTTTACCGCACCAGTAGATCCATTTATAACTATAATGCTCAGAATATACCAATTGAGTTAACTTATGACACTTGGGATACAACAACCAATACGTATCTTAAACAAGAACGATTTCATAATATAGTATGGCACCTTTGGGATGGCAGTTTGGAAAGTAGTTTGATATCATCTTACCAAATGGATGAATGGGACGGAAATGCTTACGATTCGTTGGAGCTTGGAATGACAGAATATGACAATGCAAATAATATAATTGAAGAAAAATACGAAGCCTACAATGGTGTAGAATGGGAATTAGATTATTGGACCAAGTATGCACATACTTACAATACAGATGGTGCACTTACGCAAACCATTCAAGAAGATTTTGACGGTACTGAATTTGTGAATACTACCAAGAATGTGTACAGCAATTTCTTTACGGGTTTGAAAAATGTAGTGTACAATAATGCCTCGGTTAGTATTTATCCGAATCCAATTTCAGATAAAGCTTATATCTCGATTGGTGATAAAGATGAAGCCCGGTTTTTTATGTATGACATCACCGGTCGTACGGTAAATAGTTTGATTATTAACAATGGAGAAGCGGTTATTGAAAAAGGAAACCTGCTACAAGGTGTTTATTTCTATCGCCTCATTGATGCAGCAGGAGCTGTAAGCACAGGGAAAGTGGTTATCAAATAATTGTTTAAATTTCAATAAAGAACAGGCGTCATACTTCGGTGTGGCGCCTTTTTTTATGGTGACAAAAAAAATGTGGCAACCTTTATTCTTTAATGTAACATTGCAAAGTGGCAAAAAAAAGTGGCAATAAACTTATTCGCTTAGTTAAAAAGTTGGTTCAACTCTTGATTCAACTCATCATCATTGGTGCACAATGGATTTTTATATTGCTCATCCTATATCGCGTATCACCTGTTCCTATAACGCCCCTACATATTACGCGTGTGTTTGAACAAATTGCTGATGGCAAAGAACTCAAGCTGAGTAAATCCTGGAAGAGTATAGAATACATGGGTGATAAAATGCCCCGAGCGGTTTTGGCTGCAGAAGATATCCGATTCCCTGATCATTGGGGGTTTGATTTGGAGCAAATGCAAAAAGCCATAGAAGCCTCTATCAAAAAGGGAAAGAAATTGAGAGGCGCAAGCACCATTTCTCAACAAACGGCAAAGAATTTATTTTTTACCCCAAAGCGCAGTTGGATTCGTAAAGCACCTGAAATGGTGATTACCTTGGCAATGGAATTGATGTGGACCAAAAAACGCATTTTGGAAGTGTACCTTAATATCATCGAAACAGGAGAGGGGATATATGGCATGCAGGCAGCATCACAATTTTATTTCAAAAAGAATTGTGATAAATTATCTAACCGTCAAGCAGCATTGCTCGCTGCTTGTTTGCCCAATCCTCGCAGGTGGCGACCTGATAAACCTACAAGGTATATCGAACGAAAGGCTGTTCGCATTCAACGTTGGATGAAAGATGTAGATTTGGAAGATTGGTAAGGTTACCCCATCAATTCTCTTGCTGCTTCAATCACTTTCTCCGATGGATTTTCGCCATGTAGCATGCGGGCAATTTCTTCCACACGTTCATTTTCATTTAGCTTGCGTATATGTGTAGTGGTGGTTGCTTTATCGCTCGATTTGTAAATATAAAAATGCGTATCGGCTTTACCTGCTATTTGCGGCAAATGCGTAATGGCAATTACCTGATGTCGTTTGGCGTGAGCTTTCATCACTTGCGAAACTTTCAGTGCTGCTTCTCCTGAAATACCTGTATCAATCTCATCAAACACAATGGTTGGTAAATCAGTTTTGTCATTCATCAGCGATTTTATGCAAAGCATAAGCCTACTTAGTTCACCACCGGATGCTACTTTTTGCAAAGGCTGAGGTGTGCTGCCTTTGTTGGCTGCAAATAAAAACACAATACCATCTATGCCGTTGCTGCCAAATGATTTCAGTAGGGTGTGTTCTACCTTTAGTTTTGCATCGGGCATCTGTACATTTTTGAGTAGTTTCTCTATTTCTTTTTCTATACCTGTAACAGCAGATCTTCGTTTAACGGTCAATGCGTCTGCGGCTTTTTGCAACTTCGCTTCAAGCTCCTGTTTAAGCTTTTGTGCAGCTTCTATTTCATGTTGCAGGGAGCCGAGTTGTGTAAGTTTAAGCTCCAATTCATCTCGCAATGCAATCAGTTCTTCTGCAGCAGTTACGTGGTGTTTTTTCAGTAAGCCAAACAGCAATTGAAGTCTGCTTTCGGTTTTAGCCAGTTCTTCCGGGTTGGCTTCTGTTTGTTCGGCTACCGTTTCAAGTTCGGCAGCAATATCTTTCAGTTCGATAACCGATGTTGCAATTCTTTCAGCAAGTTGCTGCATGCCCGTATGATGTTTGGATGCGGCAGCTACGGTTTGTCTCAATAAATTCAGTTGGTCAATAATGCTTTGTTCATTGCCGCTCAATTGTGCAAAAGCCTGTAACGCGTTTTGTTGAATCTGATCTGCATGACTCAACATATCCAACCTGTTTTCTAACTGTGTTTGCTCGCCTGGCTCAAGTCTAGCGTCAATCAATTCAGTTACCACAAACTTCAGGTAGTCTTCATCCTTGCGTGCATTGAGCTCTTTTTCGGTTAGTGACTTCAACAAGTTGTCGTTTTCTTTCCAATTTTTATACAGCTGTTTGTATGACAGTAATTCATTCTCACTTTGTGCAAACGCATCCACTACGGCAAGCTGAAACTGCTCGTCATTCAGTTGCAGGGTCTGGTTTTGCGAAACAATGTCAACAAGCCTTATTCCCAAGTCGCGCAATTGTGTGAGCGATACAGGAGTATCGTTAATAAATGCGCGTGATTTTCCTGTGCTGCTTATTTCGCGTCTGATGATGCACTGCTCATCATAATCCAATCCTTCCGATTCGAAGAAAGATTTTAGTTTATATTTTTTGATATCGAAAACACCTTCTACCACGCATTTTTCTTCTGCATTCAGCAATACTTTGCTGTCGGCACGTTCACCCAATATTAAACCGAGTGCACCCATCAATATGGATTTGCCGGCACCGGTTTCTCCGGTAATGATATTGAGGTTGGATCCCAATATAATTTCGGTTTCACGGATTATTGCGTAGTTTCTTACCTGTAGTTGAAGTAGCATGTAATCGAAATAAAGTCGGGTTTATACTTATTGCTTAATTTTTTCGTACTTATTAATATTGGCCACATTGATTTCTGATAACAATGCAATGGCTTTAGGCTTTTCACTTTGTGGGGCACCTTTATAGATATTTACCAATTCATCTGATTTTGATTCAAAAAATACAATGAGCAAAGCGGTATTTGGCGCAATCTTAAAAACTTTTTGAACCAATTCTAAGCTTTCATAAATTGCTTTTCTGGCTTCATCAGGTTTACTGATCATTTGGTCCAGACCTTGCCTGTGGTATTTGTAATTGGCCTCACGCAAAGGTTTGAAACGCTCGTTGATGATATTGTCAATCAAATTGTATCGCGAGCGTATGTTGCGTTCAAATGGTTGCCATCCCGGACCAGATACCGGTTGTGCCATGTTTGCTATTTGTTGTGCTTTTGCAAAATACATGGAACCGCCAAGGGGCGAATAGCTGTCAAAATCGTATGCAATTACATAGTAGGCATAAAATGACATTAAGGCTACCAAGTTGGTTGTAAAAGAGTTTTCGTTATAAACCAATTGGTCAAATTCATTCCATACAAATTCCCAGTTTTCGTCATTAATATTAAAAACGGTGGTCATGTAAACGGAACCATATACAGGCCTTCTGCTTTGTATTTGTGCACTGCCTTTGTAAGAATTTGTTTTAGGGTCGTATTGCGAAAGAATGATTTGAATATTGCACTCAATGCGTTCGTTTTGTTCAAATTTTTCTTCTGTCCAAACTGTTGTATTCATAAAGTTGGAAATGGTTTGTTCCAAACGTCTAAATACACTTTTGTCCGATAGTTGAATTTGATTATCTAATATTATTGTTGTACAAAGCAGTTCTTGAGAACGTGCAGCAATTGAAAATAGAAAAAAAGTGATTACAATTAGAAATTTATTCATGAAGCATATCAATTATTTTATTGACGATATCATGTGAAGTTTCTGTTTTTGATTTGAGTTTAGAGTGTGTCACTGTACCATTTCGGTCGATGATACTCACTTTGTTGGTGTCGTATCCAAAACCTGCACCTTTTGTTCTCAGCGAATTCAAAACAATGAAATCAAGGTTCTTTTTTTGTAATTTTAGTTTTGCATTGTCAATTTCGTTATCTGTTTCTAATGCAAATCCTACCAAAAATTGTTTCTTGTTTTTGAGTTTACCCAACTCGGCTAAAATGTCTTTTGTTTTCTTTAACCTGAGGTGCAACTCATTTCCTTGCTTTTTAATTTTTGTTACGGCAACTTGTTCTGGAGTGTAATCAGCCACTGCTGCACTCATTACAGCTATCTGACATTTTTTAAACTCAGCAATTGTTTTCTCATACATCTCGCTGGCCGATCGAACATCAATTCGTTTGATTTGTTGGTGATGTGTATTTAGTTCTGTCGGTCCTGTGATTAGTATGACTTGCGCACCATGTTGTGCAAATGTTTCGGCCAATGCAAATCCCATTTTTCCGCTTGAATGATTTCCAATAAAACGTACCGGATCGATATTTTCATATGTTGGCCCGGCAGTTACCAGTACTTTTTTTCCTTTTAGTTTAAATGATACATTGGTCATATCATAAATAAAAGAAACAATTTCTTCCGGTTCCAACATCCTGCCGGCACCGTTTAAACCGCTTGCAAGTTCTCCATCACCAACGGGCAATACAATATTGCCATCTTGTTGCAAACAATGTAAATTTCGTTGTGTAGCCGGATGTGCATACATATCTAAATCCATTGCAGGAGCAACAAACACCCTACTTTTTGCTGAAAGGTAAATGGCCATTAATAAATTATCACAAATGCCTGAAGCCATTTTAGCCAATGTATTTGCAGTGGCTGGTGCAACCAATATCATGTCTGACCACAATGCCAGTTCCACATGGTTATTCCATTTGCCTGATTGTTTGTCATACAAATCGGTATACACCTCATTTTTTGATAAGGTAGCCAATGTAAGTGGAGTTACAAATGCATGGGCATCCGGTGTCATGACAACTTTTACCTCAGCGCCATTTTTTATCAATAACCGTACAATTGATGCAGATTTGTAAGCAGCAATGCCCCCTGTAACACCAAGCAATATTTTTTTGCCTTTCAGCATAATTAATTATCCGTTGTTAGCCGGTTTTTTAAAGTATACTTTTCCTTGAATATACTCTTCAGTAGCAATAACACTTGGTTTAGGCATACGCTCATAATATGATGAAATCTCAATTTGTTCGCGATTTTCAAATACTTCTTCAAGCGTGTCATTATCATTTGCAAACTCTTGAAGTTTGCCGTGAAGTTCTTCTTTTATTTGAGCCGAGATTTGATTGGCACGCTTGCTGATAATGGCAATCGTTTCATAAATGTTTTCGGTTCTTGCTTCTAATTTTCTTAAGTCGCGAACCTGAACCGATACTGGTACATTTTGATAATCTTTAATGTTCATTTTGATTAATTATTAGTTGTTGTTAATTGTTTTTCTTTCTCTTTCTCTTCAATCTTTACAATAGCCCTGCGGCATTTTTCATTTAACGATCGCAATTCGTTTAGGTATTTACTATCGGGATACTCTATGATAAACTCAGCGTATACGTTCTGAGTATTCTTATATCGTTCTACTTTTTTTGTTTCAACACTGTTTGAAGCAAGAAGATAGTGCGATTTTACCACATAATATTCTAATTCTTCTTTTTGAGAAATTTCCGGATAATCTTTCACCACATTTTGCAACGCTACAATAGCACTTTTATATTCACCCATGCTGTAATACAACTTAGCCATTCGAATGGCTTTACTTGCTAGCTTCACACGTAGTTTATCAATCATTGTATTGCATTCAGGTATGTATTTACTATCAGGATAAATGCTCACAAATAGATTGATACCATCCATCGCTTTAAAGGTATCCGTTTGATCCAAATAAGATGGTTGCGATTCTAAAAATTGGGAATAAGCAAACATGTATAAGCTTTCTTCAGCCCATTCACCCGTAGGAAAATTTTCAAAATAAGCTTTAAACTGGAATCCGGCAAGTGCGTAAGCCTTCAATCCGTAATTACAATAGGCGCTATAATAAATAATTTTTTGTGCCATTGCTGTACCACTGTAATTATCTTGCAATTGCTCAAATAAGGTTGATGCCCTGTAATAATCTTTTTTGTTATAATAATATATTGCCAATTCCAGCTTCTTGTTCATGTCAGGGTTTTTCAACGTTTTCTGATACTTTGAACAGCCTGTTGCAATGATGATAAGACTTAATAAAATGAGGTATAATCTTTTTGCCATTTGATTGTAGAACGCAAACATAAGCTATAATTACACTTTTGTAAAGTACCAAAAGGGCACTATTTTAAATTATTCTATCTGTAATACAGTTATTTAAGACCAATTTTAGCACTAATTTTTTTTCGTTTTAGTGAGTGATTATATTGGCTCTATGCCGCGCATAAAAATGTTACTTTTTTGTTTGCTTTTACTTTGTTTTCAATTATTACAAGTATCTGGTCAACAAGTTGATACGAGCTTTGTTGAGAGCAATATGGATACAGTAAGGCATGCCATAATCAGTTCACAATCGGGAGCGATGACCCTAGGAGATAGTATTGTGCAATATGCAATGAGTTTTAAGGGAAAAAGTTACAAAAGAGGAGGAACCACAATTAAAGGTTTCGACTGTTCTGGTTACACCATGACGGTTTATCGAAAATTTGGTGTTAAGTTACCGCATACCTCTGCTGGGCAGGGGCTTGTTGGTATAGATATAAGTAAAAAAAATGCGAGAAAAGGTGATTTGATTTTCTTTAGAGGCCGCAATGCTTCTAGTAGTAGGATTGGTCACGTAGGCATAATTGTATCCGAAAAAGATGACCCCATTTTGTTCATACATTCTAGCACAAGTGATGGCGTGAGGGTAGATAGGCTTGAATCACTTTACTATAAAAAAAGATATGTGAAAGTCGTTAGGGTTTTGAATTGATTCAATTTATATTCGTTTATGCAATTCGGTTTTGAACAATGTCCATACTGCAACAGCACACAAGGGTTTGATTATGTGCACGGCCATTATCAATGCAAGGTGTGTAAGCAAAATGTGATGCCCTGCTGCGGTGGAGAACAAGAGTTTGCTCATAATGAATCCGATCATACAGATTCAATTCAGTCTCACGATTAGACTATTATTTTAATAAAAAACTTTAATACTAATTTTTTGTCTGTATTTAGACTAATTACAGATAAATAACTACCTTTGTTGCCCAATTTTTTAACCATGTCAGAAACTGAAAATGTAGATATTATAGATCAGGTTGTAAGCCAAGAATACAAATATGGTTTTACAACTGATATAGAAATGGAAACTGCCCCAAAGGGTTTGAACGAAGATATCGTTCGCTTCATTTCAAAAAAGAAAAACGAACCAGAGTGGATGTTAGAATGGCGCTTAAAAGCTTATCGCTATTGGTTGAAAATGGAAGAGCCACATTGGCAAAACTTTTCATATCCAAAACCAAATTACGATGAAACCATTTTTTATGCTGCCCCAAAGCAAAAAATAAAATTGGATAGTCTCGATCAGGTTGACCCTGAATTGATAAAGACATTCGAGAAGTTGGGAATTAGCTTGCAGGAGCAAAAACGACTTACCGGTGTTGCCGTTGATGCAGTGTTTGATTCGGTATCTATTGCCACCACTTTCAGAGAGCAACTCAAAGAGAAAGGTGTTATTTTTTGCAGCATCAGCGAAGCCCTTCATGATTATCCCGAATTGGTTAAAAAATACATGGGATCTGTTGTACCATATACGGATAATTATTACGCAGCACTGAACTCAGCGGTCTTCAGCGATGGTTCGTTTGTTTACATTCCCAAAGGAGTTCGTTGCCCGATGGAACTTTCTACCTACTTCCGCATCAATGCCGAGAATACAGGTCAGTTTGAACGTACATTGATTATTGCTGATGATAATTCTTATGTTAGTTATTTAGAAGGATGCACAGCTCCTATGCGCGATGAAAACCAATTGCACGCTGCAGTAGTCGAACTTATTGCTATGGAAAGTGCCGAAATCAAATACAGCACCGTACAAAACTGGTATCCGGGCGATAAAGATGGCAAAGGTGGCATATATAATTTTGTTACCAAACGTGGAAGCTGCGAAGGTGCCAAAGCCAAAATCAGCTGGACACAAGTTGAAACCGGAAGTGCCATTACCTGGAAATATCCAAGTTGTATCTTAAAAGGAGACAACTCAATCGGTGAATTTTTCTCAGTAGCTGTTACCAATAACATGCAGGTAGCTGATACAGGAACCAAAATGATTCATATTGGAAAAAACACCCGCAGCCGCATTGTTTCGAAAGGTATCTCTGCTGGTAAATCACATAATACCTATCGCGGATTGGTGAAAGTAGCCAAGAAAGCCACACACTCACGCAATTATACGCAATGCGATAGCATGCTGATTGGCGACCGCTGCGGAGCGCATACATTTCCTTATATCGAAATCAATAACCAGACAGCAACCGTAGAACACGAAGCAAGTACCAGTAAAATTGGCGAAGACCAGATATTTTACTGCAACCAGCGTGGCATCGGAACAGAAGAAGCCATTGGTCTAATTGTAAACGGATTTTGCCGCGAAGTATTGAACCAACTTCCAATGGAATTTGCAGTAGAAGCACAAAAGCTACTTGCGGTAAGTTTAGAGGGATCGGTAGGATAAAAGTTCGAAGTTCAGAGTTCGATGTTCGAAGTTGAAAATACGATGAGTAAAATTGAAAAACTAGATGATTTAGTAATGTGGCAAAAGGCTATACAGCTTGCTGTCGCAGTATATAAAATTGATAATGCTCAATTAATAAAGGATTTTAGTTTTCGTGATCAGATTCGAAAGGCTGCAGTTTCAGTATCATCTAATATTGCAGAAGGTTTTGGAAGAGGGGGTAATTCAGAGTTTGTACAGTTCTTATCAATTGCTAAGGGCTCTTTATATGAATTGAAAACACAACTCATTATTGCTTTAGAAATTGATTATATCACGAAAACACAATTTGAAGAATTAAATGAGGTAATTGAAGAGATATCGAAACTAATAGCTGGAATGATGAGTTATCTTAAAGCATCAGATTATAAAGGACACAAAAAGAAATAAAAATTTTATAACAACCTCGACTTTCGATTCAGACGTAAGTAAAACTTCGAACCCTGAACTTCGAACTTCGAACTAAAACAACAAACATGCTACAAATCAAGAATCTAAAAGCCGAAATAGAAGGAAAAAAAATCCTTAACGGAATAAATCTCACCATCAATCCAGGTGAAGTACACGCCATCATGGGCCCTAACGGTGCCGGAAAAAGTACCTTATCAGCTGTATTGGCTGGTCGTGCAGATTATGCCATTACCGAAGGGCAGGTATTATTTGAAGATAAAGATTTATTGGAAATGTCGCCCGAAGACCGCGCCCGCGAAGGGGTGTTTCTGGCATTTCAATATCCGGTAGAAATACCGGGAGTAAGTACAACTAACTTTTTAAAAACGGCCATCAACGAAATCCGAAAATACAAAGGATTGGAGCCTATGGAGGCAACAGATTTCCTAAAATACATGCGCGAGAAAATGGAATTGATGGAAATGGACAAATCGCTTACCTCACGTTCATTAAACGAAGGATTTAGCGGTGGCGAGAAAAAGCGCAACGAAGTATTTCAAATGGCCATGCTTGAGCCGAAACTTTGCATCATGGATGAAACCGATTCGGGTTTGGATATTGATGCTTTACGTTTGGTGTCGAATGGTGTAAACAAATTACGCAACAAAGACCGATCGTTTGTAGTAATTACGCACTACCAGCGTTTGTTGGATTATATCGTGCCTGATTTTGTGCATGTATTGTACAAAGGCCGCATTGTAAAAAGCGGTGATGCCAGCCTTGCAAAAGAACTGGAAGTAAAGGGTTATGATTGGATCAAAGCTGAAGTAGAGGCAGCTCAATAAATTTATTAATTAAAAATTTTATGAGTACAATTGATACCTTAAAACAAGATTTTGAACATTACCGTGCGCAAGCAGATGGCAGTGCATTTGTTGAACAACGTGAGGCAGCATTTGGCGAGTTACAACAACTCGGTATTCCCACTACCAAAAACGAGGAGTGGAAATACACCAACTTGAAGTTTATCAATGATATCAACTTTCAGGCTTCTTGCATCCATACCGAAGCCGCTCGCAAATACTACAGCGAAAATATTGTACAAACCCTGAAGGCCAATCGCTTGGTGTTTATCAATGGCTCGTTTGATGCATCGCTTACTCTTTTGCAGCCTGAAGATGCAGGTATTGTAATTTCCAATTTAGCTGCAGCACGCAAAAGTCATGCTGATGTGTTTAATAAACACTTTGGTAAATATGCCGAAGTAAAAAATCAGGTTATGAATGCCATGAACACCGCGCTTATGAGTGATGGTGCATTTATTCATGTTCCTGCCGGCAAACAAACAGTTTATCCCATCATCATTACCAATATTTCTGATGCAAGTGAAGTAAATGTATTGAACCAACCACGTAACCTGATTGTGGTTGATAAAAATGCCAATACTACAATCATCGAATCTTTTTTTGCGTTAGGTTTAAACGCTTCGTTTTGCAATATTGTAAATGAAGTGTATGTAGGCGAAAATGCCAATTTGGAACATTACAAATTGCAACGTCAGCAAGGGGAGCATTATCAGATTAATTTCACACAGGTATTTCAGGAAGCCAATACCAATGTTAATCAGGTAACTCTTACGCTAGACGGGAAATTTGTGCGCAACACATTGCATTTTAATATGAATGGCGAAAACTGCAATACCTTGCTTTACGGATTATACCTTTTAGATGGCAATCAGTTTGTAGATAATCACACACGTGTAGATCATGCCAAACCAAATTGCTTTAGTGATGAGAAATACAAAGGTATTTTGAAAGATAAATCCACTGCCGTTTTTAATGGTAAAATCATGGTACATTTGGATGCACAAAAAACCAACGCATACCAACGCAATCAAAATATTTTGTTGAGTGATGAAGCCACTGTAAACACAAAACCTCAGTTAGAAATATTTGCCGATGATGTAAAGTGTACACATGGTGCTACGATTGGTCAGTTAGACGAAGAACCAATGTTTTATCTACGTAGCAGAGGAATTCCGGAAAACGAAGCACAGAAGATGTTACTCAACGCATTTGCCGATGACATAGCCGTTAAGATAAAAATCCCTGAACTGGTAGCCATATTGGAAGAACAGATAGAGAAAAAGATTTAAGAAACACAGATTAGTACAGATTAAAGGATTACACAGATTTGGTTTAACCACGAAGAGCACTAAGTCACGATAGTTATCGGGAGCGCAAAGAGCACAAAGAGCAAATGTATATAGACCAAAAGGACATAGAATTGGAGAAATTAGCATCCGAGGTGATTGGATATGCTATTCATGTGCATAAACAATTAGGTCCAGGTTTGCTTGAGAACGCCTACAAGGAATGCTTATTTTATGAACTTCAAAAGAATAACTTGTATGTAGCTAAAGAAGTTGCTATGCCGTTGGTTTATGAAGAGGTGAAATTGGATGCCGGTTTTAGAATGGATTTGTTGGTAGAGAATAAATTGGTAATAGAACTTAAATCAGTGGATGCATTGAATGATGTTCATCTGGCTCAGGTTTTAACTTATCTGAAGCTTGGAAAGTTTAAGTTGGGTCTTTTAATGAACTTTAATGTTAAAATGCTCAAAGAAGGTATAAGGCGCATTGTATTATAACTTCGTGTTCTTTGTGCCTTCTTCGAGTCCTTAGTGGTAAAAAATGAAACTTAATTTAAACGACATAAGAAATCAATTCCCGATTTGGCTATTAATAAACTTAAATATAAAAGTGCACAGAGAGGGCATCAGGCGCGTTGATATATAACTTTGTGTTCTTTGTGCCTTCTTCAAGTCCTTAGTGGTAAAAAATGAAACTTAACTTAAACGACATAAGAAATCAATTCCCGATACTTCACCAAGAAGTAAACGGCAAACCCTTGGTATATTTTGATAATGCCGCTACCACCCAAAAACCGCAACGGGTGATTGATGCATTGAATAAATATTACTCGCTTGATAACGCCAACATACACCGTGCTGCGCATACCTTGGCTGCCCGTTCTACAGAATACTTTGAAGAAACCCGCAAAGCCATTCAACAATTTATTAATGCGCACGAAGAGGCTGAGTGCATATTTACCAAAGGCGTAACAGAAAGCATCAATTTAGTAGCTCAATCCTGGGGAAGAAAATATTTGCAGTCTGGTGATGAGGTAATTATTACCACCATGGAACATCACAGCAATATTGTACCCTGGCAAATGGTGTGTGAAGAGAAGGGGGCAGTATTAAAAGTAATTCCCATAAACGATGCAGGCGAACTGTTGATGGATGAATTCGACAAATTGCTTACACCTAAAACCAAAATGGTGGCTTGTGTGTGGGTAAGCAATGCCTTGGGTACGATTAATCCGGTGAAAGAAATTATAGAAAAAGCACATACTGTGGGTGCAAAAGTATTGCTGGATGGAGCACAGGCGTGTTCGCATCTGGAAGTGGATGTGCAGGATTTGGATTGCGATTTTTTGACCATTTCATCTCATAAATTATATGGCCCGACCGGTGTAGGTGTGCTGTATGGAAAACGCGAATTGCTTGATGCCATGCCGCCATATCAGGGTGGGGGAGAGATGATACTTGAAGTAACCTTTGCCAAAACAACGTACAACGATATTCCATTTAAATTCGAGGCAGGGACACCCAATATCGGTGATGTAATTGCCTTTAAATACGCTCTTGATTTTGTAAACGAGTTAGGCAAGCCTGCCATGGCTGCGCATGAAGATGAATTGCTGCGCCATTTTGTAAATGGAGCAAAAGAAATTCCCGGAATTACCTTGGTAGGCACAGCCACACAAAAAATATCGGTTCAATCATTTGTGTTGAACAATATGCACCATTTTGATGCCGGTATGATGCTGGATGCAAAAGGCATTGCCGTGCGCACCGGCCACCACTGCACGCAGCCGCTCATGCAACGATTTGGATTGGACGGAACTATTCGTGCTTCGTTTGCGGTTTACAATACGATAACAGAAATTGATGTGTTGCTGGAAGCGTTGAAAAAGTTGGCGAGGTAAATAAAAAGTCTATTATTTTCGGATATAATCTAAAAATAAGTACTGTTTTTGCGATTTGATTCGCAAAAGTGGCGTTTAATGAAAGCTAGTATCCATATTAAATTCATCATTGAAAAATCATAGTGCCGCTTTAAAATTTAAAGGATAACAAAGGATTATCTGTAAAATATTCATTTAACCTTTGTGTTCTTTGCGCATTCTTAGCGTTCTTTGCGGTTAAAGAAAACCACAATGCCTACCCCAACAGATATACAAAACGATATCATTGAAAATTTTTCCCTCTTTGAAGGCGACATGGAACAAACGCTTATGTACCTGATGGATTTGGGTAAGAAGTTACCTGCTATGCCCGATGAACACAAGATAGAAGAGTTTATCGTAAAAGGTTGTCAAAGCAAAGTGTGGGTTTTTCCAAAGTATGTGGATGGAAAAATACAATTTGAAGTGGATAGCAATACCGAAATTACCCGCGGTTTGCTTTATTTGCTGTGGAGTATTTGGAACAACCAAACTCCCGAAACCATTTTAACAACAGAATTGTTCTTTATAGATAAAATTGGCATGAGCCGCATGATAGGCACACAGCGCAGCAATGGATTTACCGCCATGATACAAAAAATGAAAGCCTTTGCCACCTTGTATCAGCAACACGGTTAATCCTTTGTGACCTTTGTGGTTAAATTACGCATCAAAATGACAGAAAACGAAACGAACATAGAATCCACCAAACCCATTCGCACCTTTGTAGATGTGCAAAATGAGGCCATACAGGTATTGCAAACCGTATATGATCCCGAAATTCCCGTTAATATTTACGAACTCGGATTGATATACGAAGTAAACGTAAGCAACGATTTGAATATTGAAATCATCATGTCGCTTACATCGCCATTTTGCCCGGCTGCACAAAGCATGCCTGCTGAGATAAAAGAAAAGCTTGGCGCGATGGAAGGTGTGAAAGAAGTAGATGTGAAAGTGGTATTTGAGCCACCTTGGTCACAAGATTTGATGAGCGAAAGTGCCAAGCTACAGCTTGGATTTATGTAATTATAAAGCCGGTTTCCGGCTTTTTTTTTCTATTCAAGCAACCTGGCTTCATTGACATCACTTACGAAAAAGGTATGTATAAGTTTCCAAGGAATACCTCTAGCTGTAAAGGTGCTGATGCCTTGATTGTGTTGGATTAAACTTATATAAGAATATTCCCTGTTTTCTAGTAACAATCTCAGCTTTCAAAGCTATTCCCTGCACAAACCTATTTTTCGTACTTTTGCCTTGACCCTTCGACTATGCTCAGGGCAAGTACAAAAGTACCAAAAGGTCAAGACTTTAGATATATCCTTGTGTCTGTAATTGATGCTTGTTTTCACGCAATGAAGACGGCCAGACTATTACGTTTGCTTCGCATTACATTTATCTACGGCCTAACGCTCATTGCTTACACATCCCCACGCACACAAGCAACAAAACAGACACTGACAGATATATCTAAGGTCGATCTTTATACACTAGTACCATAGCGGATATATAGTTCTATTGTCAATGTCAATAGTAAAACCGACATAGAATTTATTGAGTTTTTCGCTGAAAATGATGTAAACACAATATTGCATAAAACAATAAAGCCCCGCAAGTGCGAGGCAATTTTGTCGGGTTGGCAGTCCCGCCTCTGGCGGGATACGACCTCCTTCAAGTCGGGGTGGCAGGATTCGAACCTACGACCTCCACATCCCAAATGTGGCGCGATACCAGGCTACGCTACACCCCGAAAAGAAATTTGGTTTAAGGGATGCTAAACCCTTAATTCGATTGAACTTAAGCGGAGAGAGAGGGATTCGAACCCTCGATACGAGTAAACCCCGTATGTCGGTTTAGCAAACCGGTGGTTTCAGCCACTCACCCATCTCTCCTTTATTTCAAAAGGACTGCAAATGTAAGGATACTGATCAAATGTGCAAATATTAATACATCTTTTTTAGGATTATCTGTATTGCCATACATGTAATTGAAATATGTGCATAAAGAAAAACGCCTTAAAGTTGATTTTTACCTTTTCATGATGCAACATTGTTATGAAAAATGTGTCTTATTGAAAAATACATTTTGTGCATTTCTCCAACCCTTAAATTCAAATAGCCATGGCAAAGGACAAACCTGTTAATTATAAGTTTCGAGATTTGAAAATCTTCGGATCTACAGAATGGCTGGCAAACAATGAAAAAAAATATAGGCTAGTTTATGATGAGAGTGAATGTACTTTTATCTATTGCGAACTGTCATTTTATAACAAGTTATTTGATGAGCAAAATTGGGATGTTAGAATTAGTTTAAAATGTGTCAACAATTTAACAGGGGAAGAAGTGTGCAGCCTTACAGCTGACCGCACAATACGTAAAGATGAAAACATTGTATATGTTAGAGAAGGGTGGGGTGTAAAAACAGCAAGTACTTATTGGAAAAAAGGTGTATACCGCTGGGAAGCATGGATTGACAATATTTTTGTTGCTGAAAAATTATTCTATATCGAGGATCAGGGAATTGTATCTGACTCAGTAAATCCTTATTTCAATATTAACGCTATTCGATTGTATGAAGGTCCTGATGCAAATGTTGTAAAAAAAGAGCGCAAGTATGTGCTTAGGTTTGGAAATGAAGAAACAAGATATGTATGGCTCGAATTTTTTGCTGATAATCTTGTAAAAAACGCAGATGAATGGCATTGTGAGTTATTCTTCTATTTCCGCACGCATTCAGGACAATTAAAAGGTACCATAGAAAAATTACTGACTGTAAATAGAAAAGACAGCACATTTGATTGTACGGTAGGATGGGGCTCTGATCAAAAAGGTACATGGGGAGACGATAGCTATTATATAGACATCGTTTTTATGGATCAGCTTATTGCATCCGTTCCATTTGAAGTTGGAGCTGAATTTGTAGAAGACAAAGATGCCAATCGCATTGTTGCTGTTAAACCTAAAGTTAAAATTGAACTACCTAGCAAACAACAATCTACCAATGTTGAGGGCGTTATCAAAGAGCTTGATTCATTAATTGGTTTGGATTCGATAAAGAAGAAAGTAAAAGAATACACCACCTATTTAAATTTCATTAAGCTAAGGCAAGAAAAAGGATTTGAAGATAAAGATCGCATAAACCTACATGCGGTATTTACAGGAAATCCGGGAACGGGTAAAACCACCGTAGCCAAAATGCTGGGCGAAATTTATGCTAAGCTTGGATTGCTTAGTAAAGGGCACGTAGTAGAGGCAGACCGATCTGATTTAGTTGCTGAGTATATTGGACAGACTGCACCAAAAACCAAAGAGATTATCAAGAAAGCCAAAGGCGGAATTTTATTTATAGACGAAGCATATGCATTGGCTAGAAAAAACGATGACTCAAAAGATTTTGGAAAGGAAGCAATCGAAATTATTTTGAAGGAAATGAGTGATGGTGATGGTGATGTAGCAATAATCGTAGCAGGGTATCCTGAAGAGATGAGCACATTTTTAGAGTCTAATCCAGGACTAAAATCTCGATTCAGCATGTACTATGATTTTCCTGATTACACACCACAAGAACTTATGTTGATTTCGGAATATGCATGTCGTCAGCGAGCGGTTACTTTAAGTTCCGAAGCTAAAGACGCTTTATACAAAAGATTGGTAGATGCCTACCGCGAGCGTGATAAAACATTTGGAAATGCCAGGTATGTAAACACCATTTTAGATGAAGCAAAAATGAATATGGGGTTGCGTATCATGCAATCAAATGATCCTGCCTCACTTGATGCTGTTGCCCTATCTACAATAGCAGGTGATGATATACATAAGATATTCAATGCGAAGTTTAAAAGCATTGCTGATATTCCTGTGGATGAAGAATTATTGAAATCTGCATTGAACGCATTGAATATGATGATTGGTTTGGATAATGTGAAAAAGGAAATTGAAGAGTTGGTAAAGCTTGTTCGGTTTTATAAAGAGATAGGAAAAGACATTCGCCAATCTTTTTCATTGCATGCGGCATTTACAGGAAATCCGGGTACAGGCAAAACCACTGTGGCACGCTTATTAGCTCAGATTTACAAAGCATTGGGTATTTTAGAAAGAGGAAATTTGATAGAATGTGATAGACAAGCATTGGTAGGTGGATATGTTGGACAAACCGCACTTAAAACTACGGAAATACTCAACAAAGCTATGGGTGGAGTTTTGTTCATTGACGAAGCTTATGCATTGAGTGAAGGAGGTGAAAATGATTTTGGAAAGGAAGCCATAGAAACCATACTGAAACGAATGGAAGATAGCCGAGGCGAGATTGTTGTAATTGTTGCTGGATATACCGAGAATATGAAAAACTTTCTTGAGTCAAATCCTGGATTGAGGTCTAGGTTTGATAGGGAGTTACACTTTGAAGATTATAATGCAGATCAACTCTTTGATATATCTTTGAAGATGTTTATGAGCAATAGCATTAAACCTGATGATAAATCTCGTGAGCATTTAAAAATATATATGGATTTTATTCACAAAACCAGAAATAGGCATTTTGGAAATGCACGTCAGGTTAGAAAGTTAGTTGAGGAATCAATTAAAAACCAGCACTTGCGTTTGGCTAAGATTGAACCTTCTGAGCGCACTTTGGATATGATACAAACGCTTTTATTTGAAGATGTAGAAGAGTTTAAAATTGATTTCAATGCATCCTCTTTATCAAAACCTACAATAGGCTTTAAACCTAATTCATAAAAAAAAGCGACTCATGTCGCTTTTTTTTATGAATATGAAATAATGTTATTTAGAAATTGTTGTGCCGTTATTTGTGATATTATCAGCCAATTTTATTGCTTGATATGCATTTACAATACCTCCGGTTTTACAAAGTTCAGTCATCTTTATTTTTTTCTTTGTTCCCGGTATCAGTACTTTTCCTTTTACAGGTACTACGGATTTCATGATGATATCTTTTACTTGAACCGCATTTAATTGGGGATAATAGCTCCATATTAATGCTGCAACACCGGCTGTAACTGGAGATGCCATACTGGTTCCATTAAACGATGCATACTTTGATTCAGGGATACATGAATAAATATCTACACCTGGTGCAAAAACGTCAACCGTTTGCTTACCGTAATTTGAGAAATCAGCCGGTATATTTTTTCCCGATTTCCAATTCGAAGCACCCACTTCAAGCCAACTGCTGGCAACAGAATTGTTTAAATAGATAGCCCTTGGAAAATTATTTGTAGTGTCTATATTGTTGTTGTCATTTCCAGCAGCATGCACAAGCAAGACGCCTTTTTGCACGGCATACTCAACGGCCTCATCAACCACATTTTTTTGTGGAGAGAAACCTTTTCCAAAACTCATATTAATAATTTTTGCTCCATTGTCTGCTGCATATCTAATGGCATTTGCAATATCTTTATCTCTTTCATCACCATCTGGTACAACACGTAATACCATAATTTTTACGTTATCCGCAACACCATTCATTCCAATATTATTATTACGAGCAGCTGCAATAATCCCGGCAACGTGTGTTCCGTGATCACCTTTTGGTCCACTAACTCGATTACAGCCATAAAATCTTTCTGTAGCGTCATTTGGATTATCACCAACTTTATTCCTTGGGTCAAAATCAATATTCAGGTGGTACTTTGTTGAACCTTCAAAGTGTTCAAGTCCTCCTTTTATTTGCTCTTTTAAATCAGGTAGTTTCACCCCCTTTTTTACAAGTTCTACTATTCTTTTTGAAAGGGCCATCTCTGTCGGGTCGGTTGAAGTAAAATCTGCAAGTTGTGCAGCAGTAGGATTTTCGCTTCCAGCATATCGTTGCATTTTACCAATAGTACTTACCAATGATTTATATATGTTCACATTTCCTTGCGCTTCGTTAAAACGTTTGGTTAATTCCTTTTTTGTATCTTGATACAATTTAAAATCAGCCGCATCCTTTTCGTTCAATTTGTCTGCTTCAATACCAACAAATCTTTTGTTACCATCTCTTACAATTCTTGTTAATTCTAAAGTCTCTTCTACCACATCTCCACCTGGTCCACCTAAAAAGCTCCATCCATTAATATCATCAACATAACCGTTGTTATCATCATCAATATTGTTTCCAGGTATTTCTTTCTCATTTACCCAAATAATATTTTTGAGGTCTTCATGTACCACTTCGGTTCCACCATCAATAACCGCAACCACTATAGTAGTAGATTTTTTATTGGTTAACAGCTCAGTATAAGCACGTTCTGAGCTCACTCCAGGGACTTTGTTTTTCTTGGCATCCAGATTAAACCAATTTTCTGGTGCTGATTTTTGTGCGAAAGCCACACTACCTGTAATGGCTATGATTGCACTTAATTTAAATATTTTTAGCATATGTATAATATATGCATCAAAACTAAGAAAATCTCGTGGTATTTATGATAACTGGAAATAGAAAGGGTGTAAAAAAAATGAAGCCCCCCGATTAAGGAGGGCTCCACCTAGCCTATGAAACAATTGCACCTCTACTCATAGATGCAATACTTTAAATTCGTGTTGAAATGTGGTACAAACATAATGGGCTTTTTTAATTTTCAAAAATTTTTTGTGAAAAATTAGATTAATTTTTTTTTAAAACTCATTGCGATTTAAGACGCATTTTAACTTTAAGATTCTCAACGATATATAGCATTAACGGAACCAATACCAAAGTTAAAATAGTTGCAAATCCGAGTCCAAAAATCATTGTCCAAGAAAGAGGTCCCCAAAATGCTACACTGTCTCCCCCAAAAAATATCTTTGGATTTCCTGTTTCAAATAAAGATACAAAATCGATATTAAAACCAACTGCCAAAGGAACTAAACCAAGCATAGTTGCGGTAGCAGTTAGCAATACAGGCGTCATCCTTGTTCTTCCGGCTTCTATAATTGCTTCCCGTAGGGGCATCCCTTCATGTAGCAATATTTCTGTAAACTCTACCAACAATATTCCGTTTCTAACAACAATACCTGCTAATGCAACAATACCTACACCGGTCATAATGATTGATATTTCCATATTGAAAATGGAGAATCCAAGAAATACTCCAATCAAACTCAATACAATTTCACTAAGTATGATTATTGGTTTTGAAATGGAATTGAATTGGGTTACCAAAATTAGGAAAATCAAACCCAATGAAATAAGCATTGCACTGCCTAAAAATGCCCCGGTTTCTGCTTGTTCTTCTTGCTCTCCTCCCATTTTCACTGTTACACCCTGAGGCAAATCATATCTTGTAAGGGCTTTGTCAATCTTTGCAACAATTTCATTCGCATTGTAACCATTCAATACATTTGATGAAAGGGTAATAATTGGTTTTTCATTATATCTTTTAATCCCGCCAAATGTATTGCTGTACCTAATATTTGCAACCGATGACAGTGGAATTTGTCTAATTTGACCTCCCATATTCATATCCCTAAAGGTTATCTTCAAATTCATCAATGCATCAATGCTATTGCGCTGTTCTTCACTATATCTTAATTGAATTGGATATTCATCATTAGCATCTTTGAACTTGCTTATTTCTGTTCCAAAAATCGCAGTTCGCAATTCACGTCCTATTTGTCCGGTTGAAATACCTTCCCTGTTAGCGCGTTCACGATCTACTTCAATCAGTATTTCGGGTTTAGTTGATTGCACGTCAGATTTTAGTTCTTCAACACCTTTAATGTCTAATGAGTCTAAATATCTTTTGATATTTTTACCTACCAACACCAATTCATTAATATCGTCACCTTTGATGTCAACTGCAATTGGTTTTCCGGTTGGAGGTCCGCTACTTTCTTGGTCTACAATGATTTCAACTCCCGGAAGGCCTTTGGTAGCTTCTCTAATTTTATCAAGGTACTCCGCTGTAGACTTTCCATCGCGTTTTGCAAATTCTACAAATGCAACGGTTACTTTTCCTAAATGTGGGGTAGGACTAAAATTGTATTCAAATTGTGATGGGTCATTGGCTCCAATCGCAACATTTGAAATAACAGATTCTACCATTGGGTTATTTTCACCTACTACGTCATATACCCTATTCTCTACAATTTGTGTAATGGAATCTGTGTACTCTGCTGAAGTTCCGGTTGGCAATGTGATATAGGTGTAGACGAAATTAGGATCTGATTTTGGGAAAAATACCACACTGGGTTTTACAATTGCAGTAAGCACAATGGTGAAGAAAAATAAGAACACTGTGCCAACTAAAATCCATGTTGGTCGTGATTTTTGAAGCACCCATTCCATCAAATTTTTATAAGCATTTTGTATTTTTGGCCAACGCACTTCTTGAAAGGTTTTTATCCATTTCCAAAATACAAACCTATTTAATGTGTAAAGTACGAAAAGAGTTATTGTGAAATTACCTAATCCAATATTGCCAGCTAAATAGCTTAACAATGCGATTACACCAAATATAATTCCGGTAATTTTAAAGCCTTTTTTATTACTGCGATTTGCAGCTTCTTCCTCTTTCGTTTTCATGAAATCAACTGCAAAAACAGGATTGATGATGTAGGCTACAACCAACGATGCAAGCAAAGTTACAATAAGAGTTATGGGTAGGTAGAACATAAACTTACCAATTACACCTTGCCAAAATGCCAATGGAATAAATGGAGCAAGCGTTGTCATAGTACCTGATAATACGGGAAGAAATACTTCACCAGCAGCTAATTTTGCTGCTTTTTTAATAGGCATTTTACCGTTACCAAATATGCGGTGTGTATTTTCTACCACAACAATGGCATCATCCACCACTATGCCTAAAGCAAGTAAGAATGAGAAAAGAACGATAAAATTTAATTTAAATCCAATAATCGGAAAAATAATGAAAGCAACAGCACAAGAAAGCGGCACAGACATGGCA
>JBIINH010000099.1:0-8111 GCA_044337585.1 Bacteroidia bacterium | reverse complement strand
AACCGAAGACGAAGAGCATTCTATCGGCTTAATCAATATCATTCAGAACCTTACTCCATCAGGTTTTGAAAAACTATGTAAACGACTATTAACTGAAATTGGTATCAATGAAATAGTTATTACAGGTGGTTCGGGTGACCAAGGGATAGATGGAAAAGGAATTGTAAAACTCAATGACGTTGTTAGTTTAAACATTGTTTTTCAATGTAAGCGATATAAAGAAACTGTTTCCCCTCATCACGTTCGTGACTTCCGTGGTGCTATGCAAGGACGAGGTGAAAAAGGCTTAATAATAACTACAGGACGTTTTACAAAAGAAGCAAAAAGCGAAGCTAATCGAGACGGTGTGACTCCAATTGAATTAATAGACGGAGACAGACTTATCGAACTCTTTGAAAAATATAGACTAGGTCTTAAACCTGTAACAGTATATGAAATTGACCATGACTTTTTCAAAGGATTTAACTAGAAGTCGAGCTTTTAAAAGTCATTCGTAAATAAAACAATACAATCTCCTCCTTCCCTATTGCACATCCCCTATCGTTTTGCATGTAGCATAACAGAAGCCCCAAAATATGGCTTTGTTTTATTCCATCTATTCCGCATGTTTACATGCAGGCGTGTGAGTTTCGCATTGTTGGATTATACAAAAGCAGGTATATTTCAAGCAGATTCATTTAAATATACACAACTCCCTCCTGCTGTTTCATGAGGTTAAAAACAGAAAAGGCCCGGAATAAATTCCGAGCCCGTTCCTGCTTATGAAAAACACCTACACAGGTTTCTTATTTGATGCTGATACTGCTTTTGCTGGTAGCAGCTTCTGCTTTTGGAATAGCGATTTTCAAAATGCCGTCTGTGAATTCAGCTTCAATGGCTTGTTTATTGGCGGTTTCAGGTAACGTAAATGAGCGACTGAAACTTCCGTAATAACTTTCCACAGAATGATATTTTGATTCTTTTTGCTCGTGCTTGATTTTGCGCTCACCACTAATGGTTAACACATCTCCGTTTACCTCAAGGTTAATTTCTTCTTTCTTTAATCCTGGTAAAGACAGTTGCAACTCAAATGATTTGTCGTGCTCAATTACATCTGCGCGTGGGGTGAAAAATACATTTTGCTCAAACTTGTTCAATCCTTCGTTAAAGAAATTTTCAAACATGGATGATAGCATTTGGCTTGGCATCATTGAATCCCTAAAATAGGTTCTGCTTGGTTTAAATTTAATAAGTGTCATATGTTTTGTTATTTAAAATTGATTTGATGTTGTATGTTTTTCAAATACAAGTCCAAAGTTTAAAATGAGCCAATATGGCGCGTAATTTGTAAAATAGAGAAAGAAAATAGCTACAAATAAGTCAAAATGGCTTATTTTAAAGATTTGTTGACGGCATAAGAAATGATAAAAGCAAACTCCTTTTGGGCTTCTCTTTGCAAATCTTGTTTGCTCATAAGTGGACGTTTGCTTTTGCTAAATTGGCTGCGCCAAATGGGATCTTCGGGTGGCAAATAATTGCCAATTGGCAACTGTTGATATAATTTAGAAGCATCACCTTTGTATGAAAACTCGTGCACCTCATCCTGTTTGTACAAGGTAATTTCATCTTTTGAAACCAAGGTGCCGGTTTGAATATTATAAATAGCATACCGATAGGTATATGTTAGTTTGATGGATTGGTAGGTATCGGTATAATCAATTTTTTTGAAGCGGGTAATATAGGTGAATGTATTGCTGTAGGGATTTAGTACACTTTCTGTGTAGGCTTCGTAGGCTTCTCTAGGTGCGGATGTCACTTGTTCTGAGGTATCGGTATTGCCAATTAGTTCAATACGAATGAGCAAAGACAGTCCGATTGATTTTGCGGCATTTAATGCATCAGTCAGTTTAAGGTTGTTCCCCCACCCTTTAGATTCCAGATTTGCTGCAATATCAGATGAGGCAAATATTTTTACAAATGTGCTGTTTGATTTGGCAAGTTGTTGGTCTATTGCCCTTTCAAATCCAATATCTTCTTGAGCCAAGCCTACAATGGGAAACAATCCCACTCGCGTAGTAGCCAAATCAATTGCGAGTTGCTTTTGCTTAACCACATCCCTATAATTTGCATCCATTTGTAGCAATCGGTTCCATGCGCTTACAGCTTCTTTGTATTTTCCATCTTGCATCAGCTTTTCAGCTTGCCTATAAATGGCCTCAAGCAAGGTATTTATGCGTAGCAAACTGATACCTGCATAGGTTGTATCAACAGCAGCTATTAATTCAAATTGTTTCTCCGCCTCTTCAAACCGTTTTTGGTTTATCATTACCAATGCTTCATCAAATAGCCGGTCGGCATATTCTGCTTTTACCTCGAGGTACACTTCGTCATACTCTTCCAACCAATCAAGTGTAACGCCAACTTGCTTTGCATTTTCATAAAATTTTTGGGCGTATAAATATTCTTTTACCGCATCGGTTACTTTATTTTGAAGAACCAGTTTGCTAAACAAGTTAAATTTTTCATTCAAAACTTTCTGTCCGGTAAGCCTAAGGCCTTCTTTGGCTTTTATGTTATCGGGCTGAACAAGCAATGCGTTGTAATAATAAGTACATGCATCATCATACAGCTCTTTTAGTTCATATTCGTGTGCTTTCTTTATCAGTGATGCAGATGGATTGCACGCCAAAAGCAACAGTACTATATAGGGAAAAATGCGTCTCAATCTATTTACATTTTTTCGGGTACAGCAATCCCAAGTAATTCGAAAGCAGTGTTGATGGTATGTGCCGTTAATTTACAGAGATACAAGCGCATATGCTTTGTTTCTTCATCAGCCTCTTTCAAAATTGGACATTCGTGGTAAAAATGATTGTAGGCTTTGGCTACTTCATAAGCATAGTTTGCAATCACACCTGGTGACAATTCTCTACCGGCATCTTTTACTGCTTGAGGGTAGCGCTGCAATATTTTAAATAGCTGCATCTCGGCAGGCAATATGTGTGTTGGCTGAGGCAAATTGGTTGAAATATCTCCAGCCAAGCGCAATATAGACCTGATGCGGGCGTAGGTATATTGAATAAATGGCCCTGTATTTCCATGCATATCAATTGACTCTGCAGGATTGAACAGCATTTTCTTTTTGGGATCTACTTTTAAGATAAAATATTTCAAGGCACCTAATCCCAATGTTTGATACAATTGGTCTAGGTATTCGGCTTCCATATCTTGGGTTTTGCCCAACGCAGCGGTTGTGTCTTTAGCCGATTGAATCATCTCCGCAATCAGGTCATCTGCATCAACTACAGTTCCTTCGCGCGATTTCATTTTGCCTTCGGGCAATTCCACCATTCCGTAACTCAGGTGATAAATACCATCTGCATAAGGCTTGTCAAGCAATTTGCAAATATGTTGCAATACCTTGAAATGATAGTCTTGTTCATTGCCAACTACATAGATTGAACGGGTGCAATTGAAGTCGGCATATTTCAATTCTGCCGTGCCAATATCTTGTGTAATGTATACCGAAGTGCCATCGCCACGTAGTAAGAGTTTTTGATCCAATCCCTGTTCAGTTAAATCTACCCAAACCGAACCGTCATCTTTTTTATAGAATACTTTTTTTGATAAGCCTTCTTGCACTATTTCTTTCCCCAACAAATAGGTATTGGATTCGTAATAGTATTTATCAAAGGTAACCCCAAGATTTGCGTACGTAGTTTCAAACCCTGCATAAACCCATTCGTTCATCGTTTTCCATAGTTGAATGGTATCAGCATCCCCTGCCTCCCACTTACGCAGCATTTCTTGCGCTTGCAAAATTGAAGGTGCCAGCTTTTCGGCTTCATCCTCAGATTTCCCTTTAGCTATTAGCTCTTTTATTTCTTGTTTGTATTGCTTGTCGAACAATACATAATATTTCCCTACCAAGTGGTCACCTTTTAATCCACTGCTAGCTGGTGTTTCGCCATTTCCAAATTGCTGCCAAGCCAACATGCTTTTACAAATATGTATACCACGGTCATTAATCAGGTTACAAGTTTTTACATCATATCCATTGGCTTGCAATATTTTGCTCACCGCATAGCCCAACAAGTTGTTTCGAATATGGCCCAAGTGTAACGGTTTATTTGTATTGGGAGAAGAATACTCTACCAGTATTTTTGTATGTTGTTGTGCAGGCACTTTCCCATAAGATGGATTATTGGCTTCGGTATGAAGAAAGCGTAACCAAAAAGCAGGCGATAGGGTAAGGTTAAGAAACCCTTTTATAACTTCTGCATGAACTATTATGGGTTCATTTTTTAAAATATAGTCTCCAATCTCTTTTGCTGTTTGCTCAGGACCTTTCTTGCTTTGTTTGAGATACGGAAATACCACAAATGTAAAATCTCCATCTACATCCGCGCGGGTGGGCTCAATAACGGGAGTTGTATTTTCGATTTGATAGAGTGCAAATAGAGCTTTTTGTAATACCTGTATAAGTTGGTCTTCCATTTTTTGTTATTTAAATGGGCTGTCTTTCTCTGATGAAATTACTTTAAATACTTGCTTGTCTACCCAATTAGGAATAAATTTATTAAGCCAAAAGATAAGTTTGCCTTGGATGGTAAGCACGCTAAAGGATGACCTATTCTCTACCATCGCCACAATATTATCAGCTACTTTTTGTGCAGGCATTAATTTCTTTTCGTCAAATGGCGATTCCATTTGTTGCGAAGCATCTTTGTTTAATGCCGTATTGCGAATATTTGAACTGGTATAACCTGGGCTCATCACACCTACATGCAAACCAGTTTTCATATTTTCAATTCGCAATGATTCCATAAAACCTTGCACAGCAAACTTAGAAGCTGAATAACCTGTGCGAGCCGGAAGCCCTTTGAATCCACCAACAGAGCTCACTGCAATTAAGCTTCCTTTAGTTGCAAGCAAATAAGGCAATGCAAACTTTGTACAATAGACTGTGCCCCAAAAGTTGACGTCCATTAGGCGCTTTATAACGGCAAGATCGAGTTCATTAAACAATGCCCTCATGCTGATACCTGCATTGTTTACCAATATATGCACAGTTCCAAATTTGCTAATGGTTGATTCTACCATTTTTTGGCAATCAGCCTCAACGGATACGTCACAAAATAGACATAATACATCTGATGCACCTAAAGAGATGCAATTCATTTTTACAACTGTTTCAAGCTTTTGGGTATTGCGACCAACAAGAACCAACCTAGCGCCTTTACGGGCAAAGGCATAGGCAGTAGCTTCTCCTATTCCCGAAGAAGCACCGGTAATTACTACAACTGCATCTTTAATCACGCTGTGAATATTATTTTTTCCAGATTATAGGCGAGCCCACAGGTTCTATTTCTGAATAATCAGGTTCCATTCCATCTAAAGCCATTTCAATTGCATCTTCTAAATACACCTGAGTAACTCCTGCTTCATGTTCCCAATTGTCATCTATAGCACCTTTATACACCAATTCTCGCTTTGAGTTAAACAAGAATACTTCGGGATTAGTGGATGCGCCAAATGTTTTGGCAATATCTTGTGTTTCATCTTTTAGGTAGATAAAATTCATTTGATTCAATTTGTAGTGGTTGGCTGCTTTCTTAATTCCCTCTATCGAATCTTCTGCCGATTGTGCAGAATCATTTGCGTTGATACCAATAATTCCAAGATTATCTTCATTATACTTTTCAAACAAATCAATGAGTCTTTGGCTGTAGGCAATAGATTGAGGTGATGTATTTGATGTAAATACGATAACCAACGCATATTTATCGGCAAAATCATATTGGGTGTGCATTTTATCATCATAGCCCATCAATTTAAAACCGGGAAGTTTATCTCCTATTTGTAGCATGTTTAAAATATAATTATGAGTGGATGCGAACATAACAAAAATAATTTGTTGCTAAATACCCTTTTTGCTGATTATTGTTGATTGTTTAAATTAAATCAAACTTTGTATACTTGCACAGAAACAATAATATGAGGCTACAAATCGTTGAATCTAGTGCTGATGAAGCTGCCTTTAAGAAGCTTCCTCATCTCATTTACAAATCCGATCAGAATTGGGTTTGTCATTTAGAGCAAGATATCGATGATGTATTTGATCGAACATCTAATCCTTATTTCAAATCGGGCGATGCTTGCAGGTGGCTTCTATACGATGAGCGCAATAAATTGATAGGAAGGGTTGCTGCTTTTTTCAACGAAAAATATTTTAAACAATCAGGCCAACGTATTGGTGGTATAGGTTTTTTTGAGTGTATTGACAGCAAGGAAGCCGCATTCTTACTATTTGATACATGCAAAGCGTGGCTAAAAAAATACGACATTATTGGTATGGATGGGCCGGTAAACTTTGGCGAAAAAGACCGCTTTTGGGGACTCATGGTCAAAGGGTTTGTCAATCCATCTTATTTAGAAAATTACAATCCTCCATACTACCAAGGATTTTTTGAATCATACGGTTTTCAAAAATTATATGAGCAAAACACCTCCGAAATCAACCGTAATGATTTTAACTACGATAGATTTGCACGCATATCATCAAGGGTATTAAACAATCCTGCATATACCTTTGAGCATTATAAAGCCTCAGAGGTTGATCGTTTTGCCAAAGATTTTGTAACCATTTACAATCAAGCATGGTCGCATCGGCCAGATTTTACAGAAATGACGAATGAACGGGTTACCCAAACCCTCAAATCACTCAAGCCAATTATGATGGAAGAAATCATTTGGTTTGCTTATGCCAATGGGCAGCCGGCTGGTTTTTATATTAATACCATTGATGTAAACCAGATTTTTAAGCACATGCGGGGTAAAATGGACATTATTGACAAATTCAAATTTTTGTGGTACAGGTATTTCGGCACCATCACTCGCGTGCGTGGTATTGTATTTGGGGTTATTCCTGCTTACCAAAACCTTGGATTGGAAACAGGAATGATTATGAAATTTCATGATGCCTTGCGCAATCACCCCAAAATATTTGCATCAGAATTGGCTTGGATTGGCGACTTTAATCCCAAGATGCACTCCCTATTTGAGGCATTGGGAGCAAAAACAACCAAAATTCACCACACCTATAGAATGTTATTTTAATCCTCATACTTTGGATTATTCCTTATCAAAAATATCATTAGCGGCAGATTTTGTGCTACACAACAAACGCCATCAACTGATTGCCTTTAATGGCGAAATGGGTGTAGGTAAAACAACCCTTATCAAAGCCATTTGCAAAAATCTAGGTGTCATTTCTGAAATATCCAGCCCTACCTTTTCATTGGTTAATGAATACCAAACCCAAAGCGGCCAAATCATTTATCATTTTGACTTTTATCGCATACAAAGCATTGAAGAGGTATATGATATTGGCTACGAAGATTATTTTTATTCGGGTAATTTATGTTTGATTGAATGGCCTGAAAGAATAGCGCCCTTATTGGAAAATGAAGCAGTCAATAGGGTGCAAATCACAGAAAATACTGAAGGCACTCGCACAATAAAATTTGTATGACTTTTTAAAAATGCTTAAATTTGCCACCCTTCAATGAATTATCCTATCTAAGGATATTTTAAAAATGAGAAGGAATATTTCTAAAAAAATGGTCCTATAGCTCAGCTGGATAGAGCACCGGTTTTCTAAACCGTAGGTCGCAGGTTCGAATCCTGCTGGGACTACCCAACAATAATTATCCCGCCTAGTTGCGGGATATTTTGTTTTTGGTGTAGGCAAAATAATTACTTTGTCTTAATTCTTAAAACATCTAATGTTTATCAATTATTTTCTATGATTGAAAGCAAGTATAATTGTGAATAATTTTGAAACAATTGAAACTGTCACTTTCCTCTTCCTTCGTTAGTTTCTCAAGAGACTAAAATTTCTGAAACAGAAAAAAACTAGTAATGGAACACAAGAAACATAATCCTTCAAAACGAGCAAATGACTCAGAAAACCAAATACACCAATTGGTATTCGTGCTGTATGTGTTGAAGGAGGGTGAATCTCCCATTGTTGAGGAAACAAGTAAATAACCTTATGACTAAAGAAACCGCCATCAAACTATTTGAGGAAAAGCAGGTGCGTTCCGTTTGGGTTGCCGAGCACGAGAAAT
>JBIINH010000098.1:0-8165 GCA_044337585.1 Bacteroidia bacterium | reverse complement strand
TTGTTGTGTGCTGTTTCTAAATTTAGATGTAAGGTAATTACCAAAAGGCTCTAGCATAGGAAAGAAAATACGACCTTGTTGTGCATTAATGGTAACACCTTCAATAAAATCAAATAAGCCATCAGGCGCACGTTCAAATTGTGTGTTCATATTGTCCAAGTTAAAAACTTGAATCAATGGTTGGCCGGTTAGTAATTGCTCATTTTGTACAGGAAGGTAATTTAAATCGGCACCAGAAGGATCATCAGCATACACAATATTAAATTTAAAATCTTTTGGTTGAATCCCGAAAGTACCGAGTGAATAAACGTTTTTCATCATTAGGTCCCATATAGGTAAATCTGGTCGTGTTGTTGGGCCCTTTAGCATTTTTGTAAAAAGGACACTTGATGTTTGAGGATTTTGAGGAATATCTGTTGTAAATTCACCTACCCTGTAGGTTCTGCCATTTATAGTGTACTCAAATGCAACCATAAGCACATCGTCATTTTGCAAGGTTTGGTTTAGCGATATGTAACCAAGTTGCCGGTTTATGGTGTATTCATTTGGACCTAATAAGCGCGCATAGCTTTGCACTTGGTATTGCGAAAGCGGTTCGAGTCGGGTAATATTATAATCGTTTACCAATTCGGTTCGTAACTCAACTGTACTTCTTAGTGCAGCCGTATCTTGGTTAATGCCTGTACGCCCTGTAAGGTATAAATACAATTCGTTGGTTAAGTTATCAGGGAGTGTATCAAGTGGATTTAGTTGCCAGTTTTGGTTATTTCTTTTGCTGGCTTCACCCATATCTGCAAAACCAGCTACATCTCTTGCACCTTCAAATATTCCGGTCCTGTTTGTAACCCAAACTTCTACACGGCTAATCACAGCAGGCGAGCCCACTATGGGTAAACTAGATAGCCATCTATCATAGTTGTCGCGGAAAAAATGAGCAAGGAAAAAGTGTCGATTTACGTCATAATTATCAGCTTGAATATTGAAACGTGTACTTTGTGCGCCACCTACAATTTCAGTTTCGTTTGTTTGACCACGCTGTTGGGTTATAACATTGGTCATTCTAAGTCTACCAAACTGTAATTCTGTTTTGACACCAAATAAACTTTGGCTACCTTGAATAAGTTGGGTTTGTAGTGGAAGGCTTACGTTTCCAAGTTCTATCTTCTTGATGATATCATCTTCGCGGCCACCATAATCTAGTTTTATTTGATTCTCGAAATCAAATGTGGCTTCTGTATCATAGTTGATATTAACCTTCATTCTATCACCAATGCTTCCTTGCACATTCAGCTGTATTTTTTGCCTAAAGTCAAATTGTCCCGTAGTCTGTTGTTGTGGTGGAAGCTGAGGATTTCTAATGGTATTAAACAATCCCTGAAAAGTAAGTTCGGCTGTGCCCCGTGGCCTAATATCAATTACGCCCGAGCCAAATATTTTTTCAAATACTTTAGGCCCGATTTTTAGTGGCGGAATGATACCCGTACCACTGGTGTAATTATTGGCCTGTGCACGCTGCCTAAAATACTCTTTATTTTGTCGTTTGTTTTCTTCGGCCAATTGCTCTTTTATGCTGTTGGTAGCCGGAAGGCGGTATTCTTGCGAGCCAATTTTTGAAGAATAGTTGTAGCCATTGCCTTCTTCGTTTAGTTCAATTTTTTCTTTTACAATAGCAGGGTCATCCAGATCAAACGGGTTGGTGGCTTTGCCACGTTCCCAGGGTTTTTTATCTTTTATCGGGTAAGGTAGTTTGGGTGGTGTGTCTACTTGGCTAGAGTCTGGTGGTGAAAGGTGGAGCATATTCGAGCTGTTTCGCCTCCACTTCACAGGTAGCGATGAGGGCGAAGCGCTCCACACCATACTTATTAGTATAGTTGAAAACGAAATAACTGATATGTTTTTTAATCCTGACCTAGACAATCTAGTAGAAGTGCACCATCAAAGAATTTTTAAAGTTTGTTTTACTAATTCCTCCACAGACAAATCAGGAAATTGCTGACGTATTTTGGTGAGGCCTTTCTCAGCTTCGTTTTTATTAAAGCCCAGCATCAATAAAGCTGACAAAGCTTCTTCTGTTTTCGAAACGGTTCCACCTGAAACAAAAGATACTGAACCGGACACATCCGATTTCTGAATTTTATTTTTCAGGTCAATCACAATTTTTTGTGCAGTTTTTTCTCCAATTCCTTTCACGGTTTTTATTAACGCCCAGTTTGCTGCACTTATTGCATTGCGAATATCTATAGGTTTAAGAGAGGAGAGCATTAATCTTGCCGTATTTGTACCAACTCCACTAACTGATATTAGTAAATTGAAGAGCTCGCGTTCCTCTTCAGTAGCAAATCCATAAAGGGTGTGGCTATCTTCTTTTATGATTTGTTGGGTAAGCAATTTTAATCGCTCATTACCACCAATTTGTTCGTAGGTATGCAAAGAGATTTGAATATGGTATCCAACTCCATTGCAGTCAATGACTACATAGGTAGGAGTTTTTTCTGTAAGTTTACCGTCTATATACGCTATCACAATTCCTTAAAATGCTTAGTTTTGGGTTTTTAGCAAGCTGCTAAATTAACAAAAGAATGTAAATTCGTACACCTTGAGAAGAATCAATTTTAAATATTTAGCCCTCATTATCAGCTTATTTGTATTCGCATTGTCAACGTCAGCCCAATCAGCACCGCCTGACGGGCCTTACATTGAGCACCACCCTAATGGAAAGCCAAAGGTAAAAGGGCATTACAAATTAGGACAAAAAGAGGGAACTTGGTATGAATTGGATGGAAATGGCAATATGTTGAAGAAAGAAAAATTCAAACAAAATATATCACAGTGGCAAATTTTTTACGAGAAGGGGAAAGTCATTCGCACTATAGATAAAAAGGGAAAAATTAAAGAACGATCCAAATGTGGTTGTTAATTAAATTGAACCAAATAGATAAATTATAACAATTACTTTTGCAATATGTCAGAAGAAATAAACCATTCGCCATATCCATTTAAAAAAATTGCAGTGGCAGTTGCATTTTCTCCACGTGTAGAAGCCATACTTTCTGAGTTAAGAAGACTACAAGATATTTTTGATGCAAATATTTTATTGATACATGTTGGGGAAAAAGACCTTAAACAAGAACAGTACTTAAAGCATTTGGTTCACCGTTTTGGGTTGGACAAAAAAGGGAACGAAATCATTTGGGAAACGGGTGATCCTGTAGAAAAAATATTAAAAGTTTGTGATGAAAAGCAAGTAGATTTATTAGTTGCTGGTGCTTTGGAAAAAGAAAGTTTGCTTAAATATTTTATGGGATCTGTGGCACGCAAACTTTGCCGTAAAACAGAGTGTTCCATACTCATGCTAAAAGAGCCTGATATTCGCTCGCAACCCGTAAAACGCATAGTGGTGGAAGGAAGCGATCATCCAAAAACAGTACAGACAATTGAGTCAGCAGTTTATGTAGCTAGAAGATCCGGAGCTGACGAAGTATTTGTAGTCCAAGAAGCTGCCATTGAGAAAATGGCACTTATTCGGTCGGATGAATTTAGCAATGGGGAGGCAGAGGTTCACAAAGAAAAAATAGAAAAAGAAGAAGTAGATAAAATTGAAGAAATACTGCGTTGTGCCGATTGCGGAAACTTAAAAATAAGTACTATTAGGCTTGAAGGCAAACCTGGATTTGTAATCAGTAATTTTGCCCGAGAGTACAATGCCGATTTACTAGTGCTTAACTCACCAGATGCCAAATTAAATTTCATAGATAGGGTATTTACGCATGATATTGAATATGCACTTGCCGATTTGCCTTGTGATTTATTAATCATTCACTCCAAACACCACTCAAATTAGCATATGAACCACTCCGATTTAATCAATCTGCTTATTGCAATTTCAATTATGATGTTGTTGGGTAGGTTGTTTGGTGAGTTTTTTCGTAAGATTCGTGTTCCATTGGTTGTTGGAGAATTAGTGGCAGGCATTTTACTTGGACCAACAGTTTTAGGTCAATTCTATCCGCATTATACTGATACAATATTTACTACTTCGGGTAATGTAGGTTTAGTGCTTAATGGATTGGCTACAATCTCGGTTATTATGTTATTGTTTTCTGCCGGTATGGAAGTAGAAATTTCAATAATAAGACAACAGCGAAACACAGCTCTAATTGCAAGTTTATTTGGACTAATTATTCCATTAATATTTGGTTTTATAGCTGGATTTTATTTTTATGATTTTTTTGTAAAGGAAATGCCGGTTGACCATTTGGTATTTGGTTTATTTATGGCAACTGCAATGGGTATTTCTGCACTACCAATCATTGCTCGTACACTCATTGATTTAAATTTATTTAAAACAAAAGTAGGGATGATTATCATAGCTGCTGCCATGTTGGATGATGTGATAGGCTGGTTGTTATTTTCTGTTGTGCTTGGTATGATGCAAAAAGGTTATGAATCAAATCAATTTCTAATGACTTTAGGCTCAACGGTCTTATTTGCACTATTTACCCTCACAATAGGTCGCTTTCTTTTCAATAAATCATTGCCTTGGGCACAGCGAAATTTATCATGGCCTGGTGGGGTATTGGCATTCTCTTTAGGATTTGCATTTTTAGGAGCAGCTTTCACCGAAAAAATTGGAATACATGCCATCTTTGGAGCTTTTATTGTTGGCATTGCCATTGGTGATAGTGTTCACCTTAATGAGAAAACACGTGATATTATTCAACAATTTATAACTAATATATTTGCTCCCTTATTTTTTGTGTCGATTGGTTTTAAAATCAACTTTTTCCAAAATTTTAACATAGAAATTGTTTCAGTTGTATTTGTTTTGGCTGTTGCTGCAAAATTGTTTGGTGCAGGTCTTGGAGCGTTTGTAGGAGGACTAAATATGAAAGAATCATTAGCAGTTGGTTTTGGAATGAATGCACGTGGGGCAATGGAAATTGTGCTTGGATTATTGGCATTGCAGGCAGGGCTAATTAATGAACAACTTTTTGTGGCATTGGTGGTAATGGCTGTGCTTACTTCCATCATCGCAGGGCCAATGCTTAAGTATTTGCTTACCGGAGAAATGAAAGTGGGTGCAGCAATCAAGGAAATAATTCCGGGCATGAAAGACCAAACCGAAAGTACAAACGGATAGTTAGTATATGGCTAAAGATAAACTTAAACGATTTGCAGAATATGCATCTTTTCAAAACACCTACGATTTTACATATGACAATAAAGGCAAATGGAACGAACTAGTGTTTGACAACAACCAACCACTTACTTTAGAACTAGGATGTGGGAAAGGAGAATACACAGTTACTTTGGCCCGTGAATTTGCAAACCGTAATTTTATTGGCATTGATATAAAAAGCAATCGTATGTGGAAAGGTGCCGGCATTGCCGTATCAGAAAAACTAAATAATGTGGCCTTTTTACGAGCAGTATTGCATCGAATAGATGAGTTATTTGCGCCAGATGAAGTAGCCGAAATTTGGATTACTTTCCCTGACCCGTTTCCAAAATTGCGCCATGCAAAACACCGTCTTACACACACCCGATTTTTACGCTTGTATAAAAAAATATTGAAACCAGGGGGCATTGTTCATTTCAAAACAGATGATACAGACTTGTTTACATTTACTGTAAATATGCTTTCGCAACTTGGTATCTTTCCAAATGTAGTAGATTGGGATGTACACCACAATCCTACTGCCCATGCGCATCTTAAAAACATACGTACTTTCTACGAAAATTTATTTATGGGCAAGGGCAGAACCATTAAGTATTGCCAATTTACCCTTGATGGTTTGAACGAAGAAAAAGCTGCCGAATTTGAAAATTACTTGAAAGAGCTTAGAAAGGAAGCTGCAGACGCATAAAATATTTATCCAAGATTTTTTATTTAATGAAACTCGATGCCTGTATTTGTATAGGTAGCATATTGTAGGTAATTAATATTTCTTACATCAGTTTTTTTGATGAAAGTTTATCAAGTTTCAAATCGCATCAATTTTTGGTTGTGATAACATTATCATAAAGCTGCTATTCACATTAAATAATTATCTCTATTATCAGTATATACCAACTTTAGAAAAAATTTGGCTATAGTTGGGGTTAGTAGGTGCAATTTTCCAAAGAGTTTTAGCGTGGAACAGAGCCTTATTTGTTTTATTTTGTTGGATGTAAAATGTAGCAAGTGCATAATTTAAATTCTCGACCAGTGGCCATTGTTTCCACCCCTTTATTAATTCTTGCTCAGCTTTTTTTACATCACCTATTTGCCAAAGCAATAAGCCATAGTTATAATACAGATTTGGATCGTTGCCACCGGTTTTCAAAGCCATTTCAAAGGAATGTAACGCATCCTTTTGTTGACCCATTTCGTTTTTTAGCAACGCTAAATTATAGTATACACGAGAATTTTTATTATCGATTGTCGCTGCCATTTTAAGCACTTTTAAGGCTTCATCATTTCTGCCAGTTGCACTTAATGCACTAGATAGATTTAGCCGCGAATAGTTTAGCAAACTGTCTTTTTGTAGGCTTCGTTGATAGTGAGTTATTGCTTTTGTATACTCAGTATTTTTCATAAAATAATCGCCAGCTATTACATTTCCCAATGCAAAATCTCGTTGATATAATACATAAGCCTCTAGTTCATTTTTTGCCGACTGAAATATGGGCATAGTTTGTGTTGGAATTTCATTTGTTGGTATACGCTGAAATAAATCAGCAGCTGCTATTCTATTGGCCCTAACTTTATCTTGCAATAGCGGCATAACTTCTTGTATCCATAGATTATATGGGAAATTTTGTGCCGATCGAATTGCTTGATAGCGTACCATTGGTTTGGCATCAGAAAATGCATATAGTAAACTTTTTATGCTTTGTTCTGTATGGAAATTTCCTAAGTAATAAATTGCTGTTGCACGTGCAATTTCGGGTTGTGAGGTATCACGTATTAATTTACTTAAGTGTTTTTCACTAGTTGCATTCAATTTACTTCCGGGCAATAAATCATCAGAGAAATGATATGCTCGTTTTGGTCCATACCATTTTATCACAGCATCGGCTGCCCATTTATTTGTTTTATTGCTATGGCAACTTGTACAAGTATTTGGGGTGCCATATAATACTGATTGATCAGGCCTTGGGATTCTAAAACTGTGGTCTCTACGATGGTCATTTCCCATATAAGTTTTTTGTGGCATATGGCAATTGATACATTCAGCTGATTGGGTATTTAGGGTATGAAAATGATGCGCCTCGGAGTTGTATTTTGGTTCATGGCAGTTAAGACAAAGGGCATTGCCTTGGGAGATTAATTTGCCTGAGTGTGGGTTGTGGCAATTGGAGCAGCGCACATTGTTATGGAACATTTTACTTTGGCTGAATGAGCCAAACTCATAATTCTCGTCTCTTATCTGTCCATCTGCATAATAGTATTCATTGCTGATATTTTGCGGAATGATATTGTCCATCAATTCACCATTATTCAATACTTTTTGAACAATATCTGACTTACGTGCATGGCACGGTGCACATGTATTGAGTTGGGAAGAAGCGTTGTCACTTTTGGCATATTGCAGTCCGCTATTATTTAGCCTTTCGCCTTTAATGTATGCATCTGTTTTTACAAAATCGGCATGTTTGCCTCCTGGTCCATGGCAGCTTTCGCATGCTACATTTACTTCACTCCAAGTTGTATGGTAAGTGTCGGTTTCAAACTCATAGTTTTTTTGAAGATTGGTGCTATGGCAAGAGGCACACATTGTATTCCAGTTTTGTGCATTGCCTGTCCAATGAAGCCAATCTTTGTGGTATATCTTTTCACCTGCACGTTGGTTGAACCATTTTTTCTCACGGCTGTCCCAGCTCAAACGTGTGGTTTGCATACGACCTCCTGGAAATGATATTAAGTATTGTTGCAAAGGGAAAAAGCCGAAAGTATACAGCACTTTGTAGTCATTATTTTTTCCATCACTTCCTTGTGTATTGATATAAAATGAACCCTCTTTTTTATAGAATCGCGAGGTGACACCATCAGCAATAAATATGGTGTTGTTAAAATCACCCAACACAGTACGATCATTTGCAGGCTGCATAGCAATATAATGGTGCGATTGTTGCCATTCATCAAACTCACTTTGATGACATGATTTGCATTGTGTTGACCC
>JBIINH010000097.1:0-8201 GCA_044337585.1 Bacteroidia bacterium | reverse complement strand
GAAAATTAGTCTGTATTAGTTTTCCAAGTTCTTTTTTTATGAAATTTCTAATATGAACATGAGATAAACTGAGGCGGTTGTCACTGTATATGGGTGATTTCCATCCTGATGTCCATGTAAAGGGATTGTCAGGATTTAATTTTACCGCATGTATTTCTAATAAATATTCTGCTATTTTAGCAGTTGTATTTTCCGATAATTGCATCAGGCAAATGTATAAAATTTTCATCAACGATAAGCCCTTTTTCATTAGTAATACTGATTTGAAGGAAGATGCACTTATAAAGTGTAAACGAGAGAAGTACGACCCTGCCAAATTGCTGTCTTTGATAAAAGACTGTGAAGGTATTAGCTGTAAGGGATATCTTATTATTCATGAAGATATTGATGCAGTATTTAAGGATTTATATACTCACCATGTTCCTGTAGTGGCTTCTGGAGGGGTTGTTTACAACCAAGTTGGCCATCTATTGCTTATCAAGAGATTGGGAAAATGGGATTTACCAAAAGGAAAAATTGATGCAGGAGAATCGACTGAAGAAGCAGCAATAAGGGAAGTAGAGGAGGAGTGTGGCATTTCAGGAATATCCATTATTGAACAATTACCAACTACATACCATACCTATAAGATGCACAATTACCGATTTTTGAAAATTACAAATTGGTACAGAATGAAAACGGAATTTAAGGGAGAGTTGGTTCCTCAAAAGGAGGAGATGATTACAGATGCAAAGTGGATTGATCCTCGCATCATGGATATATCAACGCTAGAAACTTATGACTCCATTCGGGATTTATTAAGTGGCTTATAAGCTTTTCTTATATAATAAAGAACTGTCTCCGTAGCTTAAGAAACGATAATTATGGCTTAATGCATGGTTGTATATCTTCCGCCAATCCTCACCTACAAAAGCTGCAATCAATAAAATCAATGTGTTTTCCGGTTGATGAAAATTGGTAATAATTGCGTTCACCATTTTAAATTGATATCCTGGTGCGATTAAAATTTTAGTAACTCCACTCAGCGTGTGTTGATTTGCAGCTTTTAATGAATCAATGACTGATTGAATGGCTTCACTTGCAGACACAGCAGTTTCAGTTTGTTCATAGGCATACCATTGTGAAATATTGATATCAAATATAGGGTGTTGTTGAATCAACATAACTCCATGCCAATAAAGAGACTCTAATGTTCGCATACTGGTGGTTCCAACAGCAATTATGGGGCTATTTGAGTTTAGTGTATCAAGAATATTTTGAAGAGTATCAATGTTGATGACAACCACTTCCTCATGCATATCGTGATGGGCAAGGGTTTCAGATTTTACAGGTTTAAAGGTGCCTGTGCCAACATGTAGGGTGACTTCTGTGGTGTTTATTCCGTTCTTATGTAACGATTCAAAAACGTTTTGGGTAAAATGTAAGCCCGCAGTTGGCGCAGCAACAGAACCTTCTTGCTTTGCATAAATGGTTTGGTAGCGCACTTCATCGTTTTCCTCCGTATCTCTATTCAAATATGGTGGAAGTGGAAGTATGCCACCATAATAAAGCAGTTCTGCAAATGTCAATTCAGGATGATTCCATTTGAAACTAACGGTGAATGCATCACTTATTCGATGATCTAAATGCGCTTCAAGTACACAATTGCCTAATGGGGTTTTAATTTCTTTAAAAAGAACATCACCTTTCCATCGTTTGGCATTTCCAACCAAACATTTCCATGTGCTTTGTTTTTTTTGCGTGAATGCAAGCTGATAATCTTGATGAGCATTCGGCTCAATACAAAATATTTCGATTTGCGCTCCTGATTCTCTATGAAAATGCAACCTTGCATGAATCACTTTCGTGTTGTTAAAAACCAATAAAGCGTTTGTAGGAAGTTCTTTTGGCAAATCTGAAAATACACAGTCTTTAATAACCGAATCTTTGTATACCAAAAGTTTTGATGCATCCCTTTTTTCTAAAGGATATTTGGCTATTTTATCATCAGGTAATGAATAGCTGTAGTTTTGAATGTTTATACATTTGATGTCATCCGCTTTCATATTCAATAAAGTTTACTGCAACGACATCAATTCTTCAAAGACAATATTGTATCGTTCTTCTGCTAATTGCAATTCTTCTTTTTTATGGTTATAGTCGGTTTGTAGTTTTTTAAATTTATCGGGGTTTGAAGCCATCTCAGGTTGGCTAAAATTCAACTCAAACTCAAGAATGGTTTTTTTGATATGCTCTACTTCTTGCTCCAATAATTCAAATTGCTTTGTCAGTTCTTTCAACCGATTGCCATTGTTTTTAGGTTTGTCTTTAACAGCGGTTTCTTCTTTGATTTGCTTTTGTTTTTTATTTTGAGCCGATTGATTGCTCAATTTATTTGCAACTTCTTCATCATGCTTGTTTTTCCAATATTCATATTCAGCATAAGTACCAGGGTATTCCTTTAACTCTTGGTCTTCAATCCACCAAATTTTATTTGCGATTTGTGATATGAAAAAACGGTCGTGACTTACCGCTAAAAATGTGCCTTCATATTTTTGCAACGCCTGTATCAAGATATTGATTGAACGAATATCAAGGTGGTTGGTAGGCTCATCTAAAAGTTGAAAATTGGCTTCAGCCAAAAGTGTGCGAGCCAATGCTACACGTGCTTTCTCACCACCGGACAATACTTTTATTTTCTTAAATACTTCATCACCATTAAATAGAAAGCATCCAAGGATTGTTCTTAATTCGGTATCTGATCTATCTCCCCCATATTGCCTAAGTTCCTCCAGGATTTCATTTTCCATATTCAGCGACTCTAATTGGTGCTGAGCATAAAAGGCTTGCTCCACATTATGTCCTTTTATAATTTCGCCTTCAAACGATTCTGTTCCGGCAATCATTCTAAGAACAGTAGACTTTCCTTTTCCGTTTGCACCAATCAAGGCAATTTTATCACCACGTAATATTTGTCGATTGGCTAATTTTACAATATCAATATCAGGAAAACTTTTTGAAACATCTTTCAAATCGCACACCACTTTACCACTGTTACGAGCCACCCTAAAATCAATATTTATTTCACGGTTATCATCTTCAGGGGCTTCAATTTTATCAATTCTGTCCAACATTTTTACCCTGCTTTGCGCCATACTTGCCTTTGATGCCTTGGCTTTAAAACGATCAATTAACCGTTGTTGCTGCCTGATAAAATCTTGTTGGTTTTCATATTCACGCTGGTGCTGTTCGGTACGCAATGATTTTGAATCAAGGTATTTGCTGTAGTTGCCCGGATATTCAGTTATGCGTTGCAAAGAAACCTCTACTATTTTACTTACCATACGATCTAAAAACTCCCTATCATGAGAAACAACTATTACTGTACCGTCATAGCTTCTGAGGTAATCTTCAAGCCACTGAATGGTTGGTAAGTCTAAGTGATTGGTTGGTTCATCCAGCATCAGTAAATTTGGATTTTGCAAAAGCAGTTTTGCCAACATTACCCTCATGCGCCACCCTCCCGAAAACTTTTTATAAGGATGCTGTAATTGTTCAGTAGAGAATCCAAGACCTTCCAATACTTTTTCTGTTTTATGATGAAGGTTGTAGCCATCCAAATGTTCAAACGCTTCTTGCTTATCACTTAATAATTGAATGATTTCATCAGAATGGTCAGTTTCCATTTTCTTTAAGATATCTTCAATTTCTTTTTCCAATTTCAGCGCATCTGCAAATGCAGTTAGGGCAACGTTAAGGATGGTATCATCACTTTCAAAAGAAAGTTGGTCTTGGTTTAAAAATCCAATGGTGAGGTCTCGGGGTTTGGCAATACTGCCTTCGGACGGCTGGTATTCACCATTTATCATCCTGAGTAAGGTTGATTTTCCGGTTCCGTTAAGTCCGATTAAACCGATACGTTCATTTGGCTTTATGTGCCAGTTGGCATTTTGATACAAAGATCGTCCGCCAAAATCAAATGAGAGGTTGTTTATAGAAATCATAATTGCGCGGCAAATATAGGCATTACACACCAGCTTTTGCGTATCCTAAATTGACCTAGTCGTGCTTTTCTTAATAGTAGCTTTTATCTAAACGTATACCATTTAGTACATCTTTATAAAATGTGGTTAAATGCCTGTATCAATAATGAGTTAGAAAGCGTTGTTTAGCTAACTGAAAAACAACAACTATGACCCATATTATTTTGCAAATTACCGAGCAAGCAGTTACTGCTGCAGCACAGGATTCACAAGCAGAGTCAATGAATTTATTTTCCCTTGTACTTAAAGGGGGACCCATAATGATTCCACTTGCTATTTTAAGTGTGATATCCGTTTATATTACCGTTGAGAGGTACCTGACTCTGAAAAAAGCAAACAAGCTGGATGCTAATTTTATGGCAAACATTAAAGACATGGTTCTCAGTGGAAATATTAAAGGCGCAAAAGCTTTATGTGATCGAACGGATTCACCCATTGCACGTATGTTGGGCAAAGGAATCTCGAGAATAGGAAAGCCGCTTCAGGATATCAACACCTCCATTCAAAATTCAGGAAATATTGAAATCAATAAGTTGGAAAAATTAATGCCTACGTTAGCAACCGTTTCAGGAGCAGCACCTATGCTGGGTTTTTTAGGAACGGTTACAGGTATGGTTACTGCATTTTATAATATGTCGCAAGCAGGTGCAAACCTAACCGTGAGTTTACTTGCAGGAGGTATTTATGAAGCATTGGTTACAACAGTAGCAGGTTTGATTATTGGTATATTTGCATACATCGCTTATAATCAACTTACCACCATGATTGAAAAAATTGTTCATCAAATGGAAGCTACTTCGGTTGAATTTATTGATTTACTTCAAGATCCTGCTTAATCACACAGCATATGCCGTTTAAAAGAAGAACAAAAGTAAAGCCTGACTTTAACATGGCATCTATGACGGATTTGGTGTTTTTGTTGCTCATATTTTTTATGATTACATCTACACTTGTTAGCCCAAATGCAATTAAAGTATCATTGCCTAAAGCCAACTCGCAAGTAACAACCAAAACAAGCCTGTCCGTTTCGGTTACTTCAGATTTAAAATATTATATTGAAGGCATTGAAGTGCAACGCGAAGCCTTGGAATCTTCTTTGGGATCATCTATTGCCGCAACCAACGCTATCGATCCTGTAGTTTCTTTGAGCATTGACAAAGCTGTTGCTGTAGAACATTTGGTTTTTGTGATGCAGGCATGTAATAATATGAAGGCAAAAGTCGTTTTAGCAACACAGCCTGAGTAGAATATGAATACAGTCATAACATATCAAAATGAAATAAAGTACAAACGTATCGCTACTGCTGTAACTGTAGTGATACATGTACTCTTATTGATATTGTTATTCTGGATAATGCTTATGCCTCCGGATCCTCCAATTGAATACGGAGGAATGGAGCTAAGTATGAGCCAAGGTCAACCTGATATGGGAGGGCCAAGTCCGGTTCCTGTAGAAGAACCCATGCCGACTACGCCACCTACACCTGATGCAGAAGAACAAATAGCAACCCAAGATATTGAAGAGGCACCCGAAGTGAAAGCTGTAGAGAAGCCGAAGAAAAAGACAGAAGCCGTAAAACCCACAAAAGTTGAACCGGTAGAACAACCACGTACGGTTGATCAGCGGGCAATCTTTAAAAAGAAATCCAATAATGCCTCGGCATCTGGTTCTGGCGATGGTGATATTCCAGGGAATGAAGGCAATCCCAATGGAGTGCCAAATGGTAGTCCTGATGGAAATGGTATAGGAGACGGAAAAGGTGGAACTGGCGGAGGAACTGGTAATGGAGATGGTTGGGGCAACTACAATCTTGCTGGTAGAGGTATGTTGCGAAGACCAACCATCGAGGATAATTCTAAAGAAACTGGAAAAGTAGTGGTATTGGTTGTAGTAGATAGAAATGGTCGTGTGATTAAAGCAACACCTGGACAGAAAGGCACAACTACATCAAGTAGTGTGTTGTGGGAAAAAGCCAAACAAGGAGCACTTGATGCGAAATTCTCTGCAAAACCAGATGGGCCTGAAGAGCAGTTCGGAACCATAACAATTAATTTCCAATTTAAGCCATAGTTGTGTTTACAAGCTATAAGCAAACCCTTGACTACTTGTTTGCCAAGTTGCCCATGTTTACACGCATTGGTGCTGCTGCATACAAAGCAGACTTAACCAATACCATTGCTCTTTGTAATGAACTGGGAAATCCTCATCAGCTTTTAAAAACTATACATGTTGCAGGTACTAATGGTAAAGGATCTACATCACACATGCTTGCATCTATTTTACAATCGGCAGGATACAAAACAGGTTTATACACGTCACCGCACCTCAAAGATTTTAGAGAGCGCATTCGAATCAATGGTGAAATGATTTCGGAAGTTGAGGTGATTAATTTTGTAAATGAATACAAACAAGTTTTTGAACCTATTAATCCCTCATTTTTTGAATGGACAGTTGGTTTGGCATTTCATTTATTTAAACAACATCAAGTTGATATTGCTGTAATTGAAACTGGATTAGGTGGCAGGCTTGATAGCACCAATATTATTGTTCCCGAATTGTCCATTATTACTAATATTGGTTGGGATCATATGGATTTGTTGGGCGATACCTTGGAAAAAATTGCAATGGAAAAAGCAGGCATTATTAAGCATCAAATTCCTGTAGTAATTGGCGAAACACATCTCGAAACCCAATCCTTATTTATCAATAAAGCTGTTGAAATTAATGCACCAATATTTTTTGCTGAAGAAGAAGCTGAGGTGATAAATTTTGTAACGAGAATAGATGCTTCAACAGAATGCGATATTCAATTAAGTAATGGTGTTTTCCTGGAAAAATTACATTTACAATTACGTGGAGCGTATCAGAAAAACAATATACAAACTGTTTTATCGGCAGTGATGCAATTGCAAAAAAAAGGTTATGCCATTACTGAAAAACATATCAGAAACGGATTAGTTGAAGTTATTGCCTTAACAGGTCTTTTGGGCCGCTGGCAAAAACTATCTCAATCGCCATTTATTATTTGCGACACTGCACATAATGTAAATGGAATAGAGTTGGTGATGAAACAACTACATTCTCTACATTTTGAGAAATTGCATATGGTTATTGGCATGGTTAAGGATAAAGATATTGATAAGGTTTTATCGCTTTTGCCAACATCTGCAACGTATTATTTTTGCAATGCTGATATGCCAAGGGCAATGCCAGCTCAAGAGTTAGCCGCAAAAGCAAAGTTGTTTGATTTATATGGAAATATTTACAGCTCAGTTAATTTAGCACTCGAAGCAGCAAAGCTTCAAGCAACCCCTCATGACTTAATATTCGTTGGTGGAAGCACATTTGTTGTAGCAGAAATTTGTTAATTCAATAAGAAACTAAGTTATTTATAAAAAAAAGACATGAAATTGATAACTACAAGTGTATTTGTGTTTGGTATTTTTGTTCAAAATATATTTGGACAATCCATGACATTTAATCCGGGTAAGCACAGCACAACTTGGATGCAAAAGCAACAAATTATTTTTCAATATGCATCAGATTCTGGCCAGTTTAATCCAGAATGGAAAGCAGGCGACAATTGGTTGTTTGAACATAGATACAGCGCACCAGAATATGCTGAGGTTGCAGATGATGAGGTTTCAGAAACGTTTGTATGGCAAATAAAACCAACTACCAATAAGAAAATCGTATTAACAGGCAAAGACTTAATAGCAGCTAACGCCTATTTTCTAAAAAGTTGTTTCTGTTTAGATAGAGGTTATCACAAAGTTACCGATGGAAAAATAACCATGATCAGAATGAGCAACGGATTTTGGAAGGTTGATTTCGAATTTGAATTGGAAGCAAAAAATGGAGCACAACCCATCAAGGTAAAGCGCACAAGTGTGTTATTTAAACTAAACAACTAATGTATTTAAGCATCCAACAAGCAACACTAAAAGATGTTCCGTTGATTTTAGCATTTATTAAAGGGATAGCAGAATATGAAAAATTGTCGCATGAGGTAGAAACAACAACCAGTATGCTAACTGAGAATCTTTTTGGTAAGACGCCATCAGCCCATGCAATAATAGCATTCGAAGAAAATTTGGCGGTAGGTTTTGCTCTTTATTTTTATAATTTTTCCACCTTTCGATCAAAAAAGGGATTGTATTTAGAGGATTTATTTGTGT
>JBIINH010000096.1:0-8231 GCA_044337585.1 Bacteroidia bacterium | reverse complement strand
ATATCAAGATACCTAAAATTGGAACCAATGGCACCAGTGGAGTTTTGAAAGGTCTTTTTATGGCCGGATCAGTAATTCGCAACATCCAAATCCCAACGCATACCAACACAAAAGCCAATAAGGTTCCAATGCTTGTTAAATCACCGGCTACATTTCCGGGCACAAATCCTGCAAATGCACCAACGAGAAAAAATAAAATCATGTTTGACTTATAGGGTGTGCGAAATTTTTCATGCAAATCTGAAAATACTTTAGGTATCAACCCATCATGCGACATTGAGTAAAATACACGTGACTGTCCCATAAGCATAACAAGAATAACTGATGAAAACCCTGCAAGTATGGCAATGGTAACCAAAGTTGCTAACCAATGATATCCATGCATATAGGTTTCAATGGCATAAGCTACCGATGCCTCTTTTCCTTCCATTACAAAATCTGAATAAGGTGCTACACCGGTTAATACATGTGCAAACAATACATACAAAATTGTGCAAACAACTAAAGAGCCTAAAATACCAATTGGCATGTCTTTCTGTGGATTTTTTGCCTCCTGAGCTGCTGTTGATACCGCATCAAAACCAATAAATGCAAAAAACACAATTCCAGCCCCGGTTAATACCCCGCCCCAACCATGCCTGAATATATCTGAATAATCGTAGGTAGAACCGTCTGCTTTAACAGCAGGTGGTGCATCAGCAGGTATAAAATAAGGAATGTGATTTTCAGGATTGATGTATTGCCAACCAATAACAATAAATACCAATACAATAGCTACTTTTATAAATACTATAATCGCATTTACCATAGCAGATTGTTGCGTTCCCCTAATGAGCAATGCTGTTAAAAGTAACAATATAAACAATGCTGGTATATTCATAATACCATGTTCCAATATTCCTGTTGTTTTATTGATGGCAGACTCAAAAGGTGAATGGCACCATTGATAGGGTATTACACCACCCAATAATGTGTTTAGGTATTCGCTCCATGCAATGGCTACTGTGGCTGCACCAAGTGCATATTCTAAAATCAATGCCCAACCAATAATCCACGCAACTATTTCGCCCATTGTGGCATATGCATAAGTATATGCGCTGCCTGCAACAGGTATCATACTTGCAAACTCTGCATAACATAGTCCGGCAAAGGCACATCCCACAGCAGCAATTAGAAATGAAATAGTTACTGCATTTCCAGCATGCTCTCCGGCTGCAGCTGCTGTTCTTACAAATAGTCCGGCACCTATAATTGCACCAATACCAAGGGCAATCAAACTGCCTGCAGTAAGTGTTCTCTTCAGCGAATGTCCTTCAGCGTCTTTTAAGAGTGTTGCGATGTTTTTCTTTACAAAAAGTCCCATAAAAATTTCAGTTTTGTGATTGCTAATATATGTTTTATTCAATTTGATTAACAATTTGTAAATTAAAGTGAAAATTTATTTTGCTACAAATTCGTTATTTTGTGACACCATATGAATGAAATTCAATTTGATATCGACAAAGAAAATAAGGAAATAGTAAAGGCTTACCGAAGTTTGTTGAAGTCGAGCAGGCGCACCCTAGACCGTGGAGACAAAAAAGAAATAAGAAAAGCTTTTGAAATGGCATTGGATGCGCATAAAAATATGCGTAGAAAATCAGGAGATCCATACATTCTTCATCCATTAGCAGTAGCACAAATTTGTACAGAAGAAATTGGTCTAGGAGCAACATCTATTATTTGTGCTCTACTTCATGATACTGTAGAAGATACACATATAACATTAGAAGATATAAAGCACAATTTTAGTGCAAAAACTGCCTCAATAATTGATGGCCTTACAAAAATCTCCGGAGTATTTGATCAGCAAGATAAATCCATGCAAGCAGAGAATTTTAAAAAAATGCTGCTTACCTTAAGTGATGATGTAAGGGTTATCTTAATTAAATTGGCTGATAGGTTGCATAATATGCGAACATTGGAACACATGTCTCCTAAGTCGCAATTGAAAATAGCATCAGAAACACATTATGTGTATGCACCGTTGGCCCATAGACTAGGCTTATATGCCATCAAAACAGAACTAGAAGACTTGGCTACAAAGTACCTTGAACCTGAAAAGTACAATTTTGTTAAAAACAAACTACAAGAAACCAAATCACAACGAAATCGATACATCAAAAGCTTTTGTGTGCCAATAACGGAGTCGTTAAGTCAAGAAGGATTAAAATTTGAAATAAAAGGAAGACCCAAGTCCATTCATTCTATTTTAAATAAAATGCGCTTGCAAAATGTACCATTTGAAGAGGTGTATGACTTATTTGCTATCAGAATCATTATTGATAGCGATTATGAAAATGAAAAATCAGATTGTTGGAATGCCTATTCTATTGTAACAGACTACTACAAACCAAATCCTGATAGGCTTCGTGATTGGATTTCTACACCAAAATCAAATGGATACGAATCATTACACACTACAGTAATGGGACCCAAGGGGCAATGGGTGGAAGTGCAAATTCGAAGTAAGCGAATGGATGAAATTGCAGAAAAAGGGTATGCTGCACACTGGAAGTATAAAGAAAAAGATGGTCAACTCTCATCGGATGCTGCACTAGAAGAATGGTTGGCAATTGTAAGAGAGATTTTAGAAAACTCAGACTCTAATGCACTTGACTTTTTAGACGATTTCAAACTTAACTTATACACAGACGAAATATTTCTTTTTACGCCAAAAGGGGAATTAAGAAAAATGCCCAATGGCTCCACTATTGTTGATTTTGCATACGATATTCACTCCGACTTAGGTTCATTATGCATTGGTGGAAAAGTAAACAACAAGTTGGTTCCTATCTCTCACAAGTTATCAAATGGCGATCAGGTTGAAATTATAACCTCAAGTAAACAAACACCAAAAGAAGAATGGCTAAACTTTGTTATCACTGCCAAAGCAAAGTCAAAAATTAGAGACTATTTCAAACAGGAGAAAATGCGTTCTTCCGTTATGGGTAAAGAAATGCTTGAGCGTAAATTTGCGTCTGAGAAAATTCCTTTTAACAGTGACAACTTAAACGACTTGATTTATGCACTTCGGCTTCCAAGCGTTTCAGATTTATATGTCCAATTGGCACTTGGCAAATTGGATAAGACCAAAGTAAATATTAAAGATTTACTTGCAGAAGCAAAAGCACAAAAGTCGAAAACACTCATTGAATCTAGAACTAAAACGGCTCATAATCAGGCCAAACCGAAAAAAGGAAAGCCTACTGAAGGTGTAATTTTAAGTGAAGATATTGACCTACCCTACACCTATGCTAAATGTTGCAATCCAATACCTGGTGACGAAATTTTTGGGTTTGTTACAGTTGGTGAAGGCATAAAAATACATCGAACCAATTGCCCAAATGCAATAGGGCTAATGTCTAATTATGGTTATCGAATTATAAGGGCAAAATGGTCTGCTCAAGATGATGAAGCACGTTCATTTATTACAAATATTAAAGTGAGTGGAATTGATAGTGTGGGCATAGTGAGTACTATTACAGATATCATTTCGAAAGAACTTCAAATCAATATGCATGGAATTAACTTCCGTTCGATGGAAGGCTCATTTGAAGGACTCATTGAATTGGAAGTACAGAATACATCACATTTAGAAGACTTGATGAACAAGATAAAATCTTCAAGTCCACTAATTAAAGTAAAAAGAGAAGACGCCTCCACCTCGGTTAATATTAAACTAACATAAACTCTCAATCATATATTAAATATATTCGCAGCAATGAATTGCAAACTTGCCGATAGAACGCAACGTATTAATGAACCACAAACAATAGCAATGGCTAAACTCTCGCGCGAGTTGATGGCTCAAGGCCATGACGTGATAAGCCTAAGTTTGGGTGAACCCGATTTTCAAACACCTAAGCACATCAAGGATGCCGCTATTGAAGCCTTGAACAAAGGGATGACTTTCTACACTCCTGTTGCAGGCATCCCTGAATTGCGCAAAGCCATTTGTGATAAACTGAAAAGGGATAATGGATTAAATTATCACGTTGAAAATATTGTGGTATCAACAGGAGCTAAACAATCTATCATGAATCTGTTTATGGCTTTGATAGATGAAGGTGATGAAGTAATTATTCCAACTCCGTACTGGGTAAGTTATAGTGAAATGGTGAAACTTGCTGGTGGCGTACCTATTTTTATACATGCAGATGTTGATCATGATTATAAAATTACCAGCAAACAACTTGAAGCTGCCATAACAACAAAAACCAAGTCTTTTATTTTCTCATCACCTTGTAATCCAACAGGATCAGTATACAGTAAAAATGAATTGGAGCAACTCGCTTTTGTTTTTAAAAAACATAGCCAAATCCATGTAATATCAGACGAAATTTATGAATACATCAATTTCAATAACAAGCATGTGAGCATTGCTGAAATTGATGGAATGAAAAACCAAGTGACCATTGTGAATGGAATGAGTAAAGGTTTTGCCATGACCGGTTGGAGAATCGGGTATATCGCAACGGATGTTGAACTTGCTACAGCTTGTGAAAAAATTCAAGGGCAATTTACATCAGGTACGAATAGCATAGCACAACATGCATCAGTAGCGGCACTTAATGGCCCATTAGAGCCAACAATTGATATGTGCAATGCTTATAGAGAAAGACGCGATTTGGTTGTAGGTGCGCTAAAAAACTTGAAAGGATTAAAGTGCAATATTCCAGAAGGTGCTTTTTATGCGTTTCCTGATATAAGCTATTATTTTGGGAAGTCCTTTGAATCGTATCATATCAAGAGTGCAACTGATTTGTGTATGTATTTATTACATGATGCACATGTATCGATGGTTACGGGAGAGGCTTTTGGAGCACCAGATTGTGTGCGCATCTCATTTGCAACCAGCAATGATAAATTAACCGAAGCCATGAATAGGATTAAAAACGCATTAGAAAAACTGAATTAATGAAAAATCTAATTACACAATTTGAAGGTCTAAAAATTTTGGTGGTAGGAGACGTAATGATTGATGCCTATTACTTTGGCAAAGTAGAACGTATTTCGCCAGAGGCGCCTGTGCCGGTTGTAGCAGTGGAAACAAAAGAAAGCAGATTAGGAGGTGCTGCAAATGTGGCGATGAATTTAGTTGCTCTTGGCGCTCAGCCTATTGTATGCAGCGTAGTAGGAAACGATAAAGAAGGTGATGAACTTATAGAACTTTTTGAGCAAAATAAAGTAGACACGCGCGGCATTGTGAGATCTGATGATAGAACAACAACTGTCAAGCTACGTGTTATCTCTCAAGCCACACAAATGTTAAGAATCGATACTGAGGACACTCATCCAATTACCAACGATGAAAGCAACGAGTTGGTTTCTAGAATAAGTCAACTTATTAACCATTCTGATGCGCTAATTTTTGAGGACTATGACAAAGGTGTATTAACTAATAAAAACATCCAACAGATTATAGAGAAAGCGCAGGAAAAAGGAATCCCGGTAGTGGTAGATCCCAAGAAACGAAATTTCAATTATTTTATCGGAGCTGATTTGTTTAAACCAAATTTAAAGGAATTAAAAGATGGGCTAAAAATAGAATTTGATGAGGAAGATAAGCCTACATTTGAAACCTCTATTTCCAATTTAATGACTAGCTTAAAGCTTAAGCATGCTATGGTAACCATGAGTGAAAAAGGAGTAATGATGACCGATGGTAAAAAATTTCATTATATACCAGCTCACCTTCGCCAAATTGCTGATGTGAGTGGTGCTGGAGATACTGTAATTAGTGTTGCGGCTTTGTGTTTTGCCTTAAAAATGCATCCCGATAAAATAGCAGCTGTTGCAAATTTAGCAGGAGGTATTGTGTGTGAAGAGGTGGGTGTGGTGCCGATTAATAAGCTCAAATTACAGCAAGAAATTAACGATTTGAATATATTGTAAATGATGATGCAAAGGGTTACCATTTTAACTGTATGCTTAGTAATCTCAACAGTTGCCCTAGCTCAGGTTCCTGTTATTCCACCTCCCGTACTTCGAGAGTCTAATTACCTTATTTCAAAAAGAGTTTGGAGGATAATTGATTTAGAAGAGAAATACAACAAAGTAGCAACATGGCCTAAAAGTAATATCATACTGATAATGCACAAACACCTTATGAATGGTGATTTGATTGCATATTCAAGTGACTCATTGAGTAGAAGTATTGGCATTGAAAAGCTTAATAGAAAAGGGAACGATACCGATTTTGTTGAAACCCCTATAGACCCTGATGATCCTTCAATAACCAAAATTGATACAGTAATTAATCCCTTTGATCCAACAGAACGAATAACACAACTTCTACTGATGGAAGAATGGTATTTTGACGAAAAACATGGGGTTCAAAAAGCACAAATAATTGGCATTGCACCCTTGTATCAAGAAAAAGTTGCTGGTATTGACTTAGGCGTTCAAGCATATTGTTGGATAAAGTATTATGACCGCAAAGAAGGTCAAGATTTAAGAAAAGTGTTGATAAATTACAAGGTATTCAACCCTGGCAATGATCGTTTACAACTTTCGTTTTTTGATTGGTTTGAACAAAGACGTTTTCACAGCTTTATTATAAAAGAATCAAATGCAAATGATATCAGTATACTTGATGACCCAGAAATTAGAAAAAATGGGTTGTTTGCATTAATTGAAGCAGAAAGAAAGAAAAGTGAACAACAAGCATCTGAATCAGATTTAAACGAACATTAAACTTTGGTACGATATTTTCTTAACACAATTAAACAATATCAATTATGAAAAAATATGCAATCATTTTATTGGCAGTTGTAGCAATTGCCGGATGTAAAAGTACTCCTGATGGAATGACGGAAGTAAAAACACCATTTAAAGGAAGCAAATATGAAACCAACAGGCGATTTGTTAGAGCAGTGGCCAGTGGTGAAAGTATGAACCTTGAAACCAGTAAAGATAAAGCAATGCTTTCTGCCAAACAGAGATTGGCATCAAGTGTACAAACCCAAATAAAAAATGTGAGCGAAAGTTATAAAGGAGAAAGACAAGTTGAAGGTTCTATTGGTGATTTCAATGAACGCTTCCAGCAGCTTACACGTGAAGTGATGAGCCAAATATTGGTAGAGATTGATGTGATTGATGAGAAACAATACAAAACCAAGCAAAACAATTATATCACTTGGGTAGCATTAGAAGCACGTAAAAAAACAATCTATAAAAAACTTAAACAACAAGCAAAAATGCAAAGATCATTGAGTGAAAAGGACAAAGAAACCATTGAAAAGATGATTGATGAAGCAATAAAAGATTTGGAAGATAATGATTAAAGGTTTCTAAGACAGGCAAAACCAACCTATTTGCTTTTGTCTTGCTCTCTTTTTTTATCTGCTTCCTTTGCCTGCTTCTTTCCTCCAAAAACAGATACGTGCACATACCTGCCCGGATATTCTTGCATATCTTTTAACAAAAGAGAAAGCTCCCTACTTGAGTTATTAAGGTTGATATATAATGAATCGTCTTTAGCCAATTTGCCTAACGTACCGTTCCCATTATTTATATTTTGAAGCGCTACAGTCATTTGAGCCATAACATCTTTTACATTGTTAATGGTTTTAGTTAAATCAGAAGCAGCTATTGAGTCTGTAATTCTATTAATATTTTTAAGGGAGGAGGTTATCACCTCATTGTTTTGTTTTAAGTTACGTGTAATTGATTCCAAATTGATTAGCATCTGGGTAATACGTTCACTTTCATTGGCTGATAATTCATCGAAACGTTGGGTAATATTTTTTACATTATTAATTGTGGCAGATAAATCATTTACGCTTTTTGATAATTTTTTAGTACCTGTTGAATCAAATACATCATTCATGCTACTCAATACCCGATCAAGCGCAACCAAAACTTGCTCACTTTTATCTTTTAATGGCGAAACCATTTTGCTAATTGAAGTTGATAGGGACTCCTCAATCATGCCTACTAGCGTGTCATCTTTGGCTAAATAGGTATCGCCCTTGGCAAGAAATATCTCTATCACCTTAGTGCCCAACAAGTCAGATGCGGCAATAAATGCTTCAGAGCCTTTTGCTATTTTCACATCACTTAATACAATAAACGATACCAATATTTTGCTTGGATCTCCAGGTTTGAGCATTGAAATTTTTTCAACCTGCCCAATTTTAAGGCCGTTAATATTTACTTGTGTACTTGGAGTAATACCTCCAACATTA
>JBIINH010000095.1:0-8239 GCA_044337585.1 Bacteroidia bacterium | reverse complement strand
TTTCTACCACAACGATGGCATCATCCACCACTATGCCTAAAGCAAGTAAGAATGAGAAAAGAACGATAAAATTTAATTTAAATCCAATAATCGGAAAAATAATGAAAGCAACAGCACAAGAAAGCGGCACAGACATGGCAACGAAGATGGCATTGGTTGTTCCCATGAAAAACATCAATATAATGGTTACTAAAATAAATCCAATAATGATGGTGTTTATTAAATCGTGCAAAGTAGTGCGTGTTTCTTCAGATTGATCACCGGTAATTGTTACTTTCAGACCTGGAGGAAATACTTCTGCTTCGTAGCGCTTAGCCATAGCATTAATTTTATCCGCGGCTTCAATCAGGTTCTCTCCGCTTTTCTTAATGATGTTTAGCGTAATTACATTTTTATGCTCTAATCTGGCGTAACTTTCTTTTTCTTCAAAGTCATCCTTTATTTCTGCGATATCCTTTAAATATACCGTGGCACCAGTTTGACCCTTGATAACGATATCTCCAATCTTACTCGGGTCTTTATATTGACCAATTACATTTATTGATCGCTTAAGTCCATCCATATTAACCGAACCACCTGAAACAGTTACGTTTTCTGAAGCAACTGACATCTGAATATCTTGAAAAGTTATATTGGCTACTTCAGCTTTATACATGTCTACGTTTATCTGAATTTCTCTTTCCAAAGCACCTGACATATCAGCACGTGTAATTTCTTTTAAGCCTTCAATTTCATCTTTCAAATTGTCGGCATATTTTTTCATTTTATCTAATGGCAAATCACCACTTATGTGAACCTGCATGATTGGAAATTGCGAAGCATCAATATCTGTTACTTGGGGGTCATCAGGTAAGTTATTTGGCAAATCATTTTTAGCTTTGTCTACGGCATCTTTTACACGCTGCAAAGAAAGATCTACATTTTGATCGGTATTAAATTCCACATTGATAACTGAGAAATCTTGTACAGAGTTACTCTTGATTTTTTTTACACCTGAGATGGTACTAACCTGTTTTTCTATTTGTTTGGTTACAAGTTGCTCCATATCATTTGGCGAGGTTCCCGGATAAATGGTTGTAATCAAAATACTCGGAAACTTTACTTCAGGAAATTGCTCTTTTGGCAAATTGTTATAGGATACAAGGCCAGCCAGTGTGATAATAATGGTGAGTATATAAATACTTGTCTTATTATCGATACTCCAGCTTGATGGTTTAAATTCTTTTATGGTATCTTTCATCACGGTAGTTTTTTAAAGGTAAGAAACATTAAAGCTTAATTTCTTGACCATCATTTAAATCTTGAAACCCAACTGTGATGAGCCTATCATTCACATTTAGTCCACTTATTATTTCGGCTTTACCTGCGTATTGTTTTCCTACATTTACAACTCTTTTTTGTGCTATTGTTTTTCCATCTTTAGTTAAGGCAATAAATACGATGCTTTCACCTTCTATTTGTTGAATAGTATTGATGGGTACAACAAGGGCACTTGATTTTTCATAATCGACAATGCTTAGTTTAGCAATCATATTTGGTTGCAATGCTTCATTAGCAGGTAATTTTATCTCAACTTCAAAAGTTCTAGTCATTTGGTTGATGGTACGTGATGCGTAAGTTACATTAGCAGTCATTGTCTTGTTCAAGTCTGGGAAATGTATATTTACTAAATCCCCTGTACTAATTAAGCCTGCATAGGACTCAGATAAGTCGGTTTTAATTTTAAGTTTAGCTGGATTAATTACTGTTACATATGGCATTCCTGGTGCCACATTTTGACCCACCTTAATATTCACTTCATCAACTGTTCCGCTATAATCAGATTTGATTGAATACATATCGAGTTGCTGTTTCATGCTCTCTAGATTTTTATCAAGACTTTCTTTTTGATTTTTAGCCTGTAAATATTCTATTTCACTTCCAACTTGTTGATCCCACAATTGTTTACGTTTTTCATATAAGGTATTTACCAACTCAGCTTGTTTTTGCATTGCTGCTAATTGCAATTGAAGTGGTTTACTGTCTATTTCGGCTAATACCTGTCCGGCAGAAACACGTTGACCTACTTTTATATTGATTCTTGAAATGGTGCCAGGTACTTTAGCACTGTATGTGATGTTTTCATCACCATCAACACGGCCTTGCACATCAATTGCGTGGATAAATGGCTGCATAGATACAGCAGTGGTAGCTACAACTTTAGTTCTAGTTTCATCATTTGATGTTGAATCGGCAGTGGCTGAGAGTTCTTCTTCAAGCTTTGCAATTTGAGCTGCAATTTCTTCTTGTTTTGCTTTTAGTGTTTCAATTTCGGCTTTTTTTGCTTCAGGCGTGTTTTCTGGCCCACAAGCTGCAATAATGGATGAAATTAAAGCGATTGTGATTGTTTTAGTTATGGTTTTCATTAGTTAAAGATTATTTGATTGGTTATTTTATTTCTCCTAAAGCTTGTCTCAACTCAAGTTGCGCAACAAAATAGTCGTTCACAGTGGTTAAAAAATTTACACGTGCAGTTTCTAAATCGTTGAGGGAAGTAGTGAGTTCTATACTTGAACCAAGTCCATTTTTAAGTTTAATTTGTGTTTGTTTGTAAACATCTTCAGCAAGCAATAAATTTTTACGTTGTAGTTCTACCTGTTCGCTAGAACGTATGTATTTGAGTTTTGCTTCTGATACCTGCTGATCAATCACATTGGCAAAGTTCTTTTTATCATTTTGTGCTTTCTCAATTGATATTCGTGTTTGTTGTATTTGCGCAGATTTTCTGAACCCATCAAAAACAGGCACATTTAAACTAAGTCCCCAAAATGTTCCTGGAAACCATTGATTTCCTAACTCTCCAAACGTTTGTCCAAATGAGTTTTGTTGGTGGGTAGCAAATGCGCTAAGAGTGGGTGCATATCCATATTGGTACCTTTTCTTATCTAATGTATTTAATGTTATGGTTTGTTCAAGTAATTTGTATTCGGGTCTTTTTCCGTAATCAACTTTGGCTTCTACAATCATAGGTTTACTATTGGCATACATTTGTTCCAAATCGTCTGTAAGTTCAATGCTGTCATATACATTCATCCCCATTTGTAATTTCAAAATCATCACGGTATTGCGATATGCATCAGCTGTTCTTAATTTTTGTAGGTTTAAATTGCTGTATTGAATAGTTGCCCGGTCGAATGCAGTTTTTTCAAGTAAACCTACTTTGTAGGCAGCTTCTGCTTCATCTACTGTTTGTTTAAGGGTTGTTAAATTACTTTCGATTAGGTTTAAATTGGTTTTAATTACTAGGGTCGCATAATATGCTTTCGATACATTCACTTCAGTTTCAATACTTGTTCGTTGCAAATTTACTTTTGCAAGCTGAACAAACTCTTTAGATGCCTTTACTCCCATAAGAAAGCCACCATCAAATAGTAACTGACTGGCTGAAATGCTTCCTGTAGCACTAAAGGGTAGCCCAAATTGTGCATTAATAAATTCAGGACCTTGCGGTGATCCGGGAGGTAAGGCTGCGTTAATAAAGTTGGGTAATCGCTGAACCGGAATCTGTACATTATTTAAAAATGAGCCTGAAGCATTAATATTTGGTATTCCCATTGCTAAAATTTCTTTTACCTTCTGTTCAGATGAAGTAATATCTAACATGCCATTTTTTAGAGCGTAATTATTTTTCTTGGCAAATGCAACAGCCTGTTCAAGTGAGAAGCGTTGTACCTCCTTTTGTTGTGCTAGAGCTGAAAAACTAATAAATAAAGTCAAAAGACTAAAAATTGTTATTTTCATATTAATGTTATTTCGAGTTTAGATTAAGTGTTTACTTTTTGCTGCAAAAAGCTCTTGTCCTTTTGCGGTGCATATTGCATGTATATGGTATTTAATAATTTCGAGGTGAAGTACTCTGGTATCTGGTCCTTTTCCTACGAATTCCGGATCGATGACCAAGTTTATCAGGTGAACATAGATGGCTGCCACGATATCTATATTTAAATCTTTTCTATAGTATCCTTTTTTCTGACCTTGCTCTATATTTCTTTTGATATTATCGTATACAAAACTTTTCATGTTTTTGTCCAATAAATCCCAGCTTTCCCTAAAATATTTTTTCAAATCATATACTGCACTTGGGTTAATACTTTTTAATTGGTTGCCTACAAATTCTGTTATTTTTACCATTGTGTCAATCGCATCGTCATGTGCATTGATAATATTGTTGCAACTACAATTGGTATTATTTAAATGATTAGTAATACAATTTGATACCAACTCATTCTTATCATTAAAATATTGATAAAGCGTTTTTTTGGAAATACCGAGTTCTCTGCATACATCATCCATCGTTACACTTTTAAATCCGTATGTCATGAACAGATTTTCAGCACCTTGAAGTATTTTATGTTTGATTTCGTCCATTTATTTTTTAAAAATTCGGCTGCAAACATAGGAAACTAAATTTAATACGGAAACTATTTTTATGTTAAAAGTTTCCTAAGTACAGGTTATATTTTTGTTTTTAAAGTATTGCAGATTGAAATAAGTTCACCATTATTGCGCCAATGTCAGCCCGAAAGCCATATATCATCGGAATTAGTGGAGGAAGTGCCAGTGGCAAAACCCGTTTTTTGCAAGCAATAGCCGAAAGGTTCGAATCAGCAGATATTACATTTTTATCGCAGGACAATTATTACAAATCGGCTGATTATCATGTAAAAGATGAAAACGGGCACATTAATTATGATTTACCGGGATGTATTGATTTGGAGCGTTTCCACAAGGATTTACTCACACTTATGGGTGGCAAAAAGGTGGAAATCCAAGAATATCGTTTTCAACACGAGCAGCAATTTGGGCGATTGTTGACGCTAAATCCATCACCGGTTATTATCGTTGAAGGGCTTTTTATTTATTACGATGAAAATATCAAGCAGCTGTTTGATTTGAAAATATTTGTTGATGCCACAACAGAAATACAATACCAAAGGAGATTAAAACGCGATACGGCAGAACGCAACATTCCGGCAGATTTTGTAAAATACCAATGGGAAAAGCACGTATTGCCCGCATTCAATAAATATTTGTTGCCGTATAAAGATGAAGCCGATATTGTAGTTATCAATAATACCCACTTCGAAAACAGCCTAAATGTGATTGCCAATCATATAAAAATGATGCTAAATGTGTAAATAGTTAAATGTCAGGCATTAATAACAGGTTGTAATTTCCTGCATCATCCCATATATTTGCCCGCTTTATAAAAATCAAAAATTTCAAAGAGCTTAAACGAAAAATCAGAATTTAGATAACCAAAATGAAAAGTAAAGGAGCCGTAAAGTTGTTTGCCATTGCGATGGCTATTGTAAGTGTTTTTCAATTGTCATTTACGTGGGTAACCGCCCGCATTGAAGACAAAGCTAAAGAGTTTGCAGGAGGAGACCCCGCAATTGAACGTCAATATCTTGACTCAGTTGCCCGGATTCCTGTGTACAACCTTGGTTTTAAAAATTATACTTACCTAGAGTGTAAAGAAAGGGAACTGAACCTTGGACTTGACTTGCAAGGAGGAATGAACGTAACACTTGAAGTTTCGCTTTCAGAATTGCTACGTGCATTGTCTAATAACAACCCTGATGCCCAATTTAATCAAGCACTTGAATTGGCTAATCAACGCAAAATAACAAGCCAAAAAGATTTTGTGAGTTTGTTTGGTGAAGCCTACACAGAAGTAGCACCTGGAGGTAAATTGGCAGCCATTTTTGCCAATCAAACCAATAAAGACCGTATTAAGATTAGCTCCACTAATGATGAGGTAATTACTTACCTTAGAGAAGAAGCTTCTCAATCAATTGATCGCTCGTTTCAAATCTTACGTGCCCGTATTGATAAATTTGGGGTAACACAACCAAACATACAAAAATTAGAAAACAGCGGGAGAATACTTGTTGAGTTACCGGGAGTTGATAACCCAACGCGCGTACGCAAACTTTTGCAAGGAACTGCCAAACTTGAGTTTTGGGAAACATTTGATAACGTAGATGCATACAAGCATTTGACTACTGCAAATACCGTATTGTCAAAGTTGCTCCAAGCCAACCCTACAATTGATACTGCAACAAAAGATACAATTGCACCAACCAGTGCTTTGGCCGGATTAGGAAAAACCAATACAGCAACATCTACTGATACAACTACACAAGATTCAACACAAAAATCCATAGAAGAATTTCAACAAGAAAATCCTTTGTTTGCCTTGCTTCGTCCATATGCAGATGAAAATAATATGCTTATTCCAACTGGTTCAAGTTGTGGAATGGCATTGGTAAAAGATACCCTAAAAATAAATGAATACCTCAATAAGCCTGAAGTGAAGTTAGCAATGCCTTCAAACATTAGGTTTTTATGGTCATTCAAAGGAATTGGAAATAACGAAGAAGCCGTAATCTTACATGCTATAAAAACAAGTAAAGACGGAACAGCATCACTTGAAGGAGATAAAATTACCGATGCCAGAAGAGATGTTTCTCAAACAGGCCAAGTAGAAGTTTCAATGAGTATGAATGCTGATGGAGCTCGTATTTGGAAAAACCTTACCAAAGCCAATATCGGAAAATGTGTAGCGATTGTATTAGATGACATCGTTTATTCATCACCTGTTGTTCAAAATGAAATTCCTAATGGCCGCTCATCTATCAGCGGAAGTTTTAGCAATGAAGAAGCAGCGGATTTGGCCAATATATTAAAATCAGGAAAGCTACCTGCACCAACCCGAATTGTAGAAGAAGCAGTTGTTGGACCAACTCTTGGTCAAGAGTCAATTACTCAAGGATTGTTGTCAATGGTTATTGGAACAATTGTGATATTAATCTTTATGTATGTTTATTATAATAATTCAGGAATCATTGCAGATATCGCAGTACTTATCAACGTATTTTTTATTATTGGTGTGCTTGCCTCAATGGGTGCAGCACTTACACTACCGGGTATTGCAGGTATCGTACTTACAGTAGGTATGGCGGTAGATGCGAACGTACTTATCTATGAGCGTATCAAAGACGAATTGAAAAATGCACGCAGTTTGAAAAATGCCGTAGCTGATGGTTTCGCAGCAGCAAGCTCTTCTATTATTGATGCTAACTTAACAACCTTGTTGGCCGGTTTTGTTTTGTATGCATTTGGTACAGGTCCTGTTCAAGGTTTTGCGATTACCTTGATTATTGGTATCCTTACTTCGATGTTTACTGCTGTTTTACTTTCAAGGGTAATTACAGAATGGCGTATTGACAAAGGTCAGGTTGTTAAGTTCTCTCGTGCATTCTCAGAAAAAGCATTTCAAAATATCAACTTTGATTGGGTTGGAAAACGTAAAATTTATTATTTATTCTCTTCAACCATTATTGTTATTGGATTGATTTCAATGTTTACCAAAGGATTTAGCTACGGTGTAGATTTTAGCGGAGGTTGGACCTATGTTGTAAAACTTGAAAACGAGAAAAATGTAAACGAAATCAGAGAGGCACTTGCGCCATACTTAGAAACAGCACCTGAGGTGAAAACTTTTGGTTCTGACAATAAATATAAGGTAACCACAACATTCATGATTAACCAAACTGCAGAGAATACAAGTGAAGTGGTAGAAGCGAGGTTAAATGATGGTTTATCTAAATTAGGGACATATGAAATATTAAGTTCGGCCAAAGTAGGACCAACCATTGCAAATGATATTAAAGTCGCCTCTTTTTGGGCAGCAATTCTTGCCTTACTTGGTATTGGGTTATATATTTTGATTCGTTTTCGTAAATGGCAATATGCTTTAGGTGCAATTATTGCACTTACTCATGACGTATTGATGATGTTGAGTTTTTATTCTATATTAAATGGCATATTGCCTTTTGCAATGGAAGTTGACCAAAACTTTATTGCTGCGGTACTTACCATTATTGGTTTCTCTATTAACGATACGGTTGTTGTGTTTGACCGTATACGTGAGTTCTTAGGCACACATCACCATGAGAATAATAAGAAACTAGTAATCAATAATGCCTTGAACAATACTTTAAATAGAACGATTATAACATCATTAACGGTATTTATGGTAACATTTGTGCTATTCTTATTCGGTGGCGAAGTCATCAAAGGATTTACATTTGCATTATTAGTAGGTATCGTGTTTGGTACATATTCATCATTGGCTATAGCAACGCCTATTGTTGTTGATTTTGACAAGAAAAACAAAGAGTAAAAAAAACAT
>JBIINH010000001.1:0-73453 GCA_044337585.1 Bacteroidia bacterium | reverse complement strand
GAAGTGTTTTTGTAGAGCAACGAATCAAAACCACCATCAGTGGTAGCTGCGTAAAATTCAATAAAATCAGTTGTATTAATTGTGCCATCCTGCATCCCATGAAGGTATAGGGGTTGTTCAACTCCCATATTAAATAATTGCAAACGAGATGGTGAAACCGTTGCTATATTAACACCGGCAGATTGCAAGGTATTGCCGCTTATGCGAAATACGCCTTCTTGGGTAATGCGAATTTTATAATAAGGTTGATAAGTGCGAATCCACTCATGACCAAGATTTTGCCCATGAGCAGCCAAACCGATTATACCTAAAAGGAAAAAAAGTATGATTCTTTTTTGATTCATGAATAATACAAAGTCGATTTTTGCTCAAATTTATCATAATACAACGAACAAAACCCCTAATTTATTCTAACTTAAGTAAAGATTTTTTTACTAGAAACGATATTGAGGCAGTTTTCGTAAAAGTTTGAACCACATAGTGTACAGTGCTGGTTTTAATCCCGCTGTTTTCCATGCTTTGTAATCTTCAATATGTGCGCGAATTCTATTTCCCAAAGTTCGGTTACTTTGCCCGCCAATTCTCATTTTTACCAATACATCCTTCAAGAAATTAACGTTTATATGGTGTAGGTAAAATAACCTAAGCAACAATTCGTAATCTGCTGAAGAACGAAGGGACGTATTGTAGGCCCCAAATTTCACTAATATGGCTTTACGAATAAACACGGTAGGATGTGGAGGCATCCACCCGGACTTAAATTTGGTTTTTGAGTATTTTTGGGTGCGCCATTTTCTAATAATCTTTTGCGAATCGTGATTGCTTACATAATCTAAATCCCCGAATACGGCCTCGGTATTAGTGGCAAATTTTCGAGCTACTTTGCTTAGTACGTTTCTGTGGGCATAAAAATCATCGGAATGCATAATGCCGATAACATCTCCTGTTGCAACTGAAATACCTTTGTTTAGTGCATCATATAAGCCTTTATCAGGTTCTGACACAATTAAATTGATTCGATCTGCATATTGGTTAATGATTTCAATACTGCCGTCTGTAGAGCCACCATCAATTATGATATATTCAATATTGCCATACGTTTGACTTAAAACAGACTCGATGGCATCCTTAATAAATCGCTTATTGTTGTAGACAGCTGTAATCACTGTTATTTTTGGAGATACGGCTTTTTTTAGGATGTCTCGTTTCAAAATCTTCTGATAGAACTCGAATGTCTGATGCTTAACAGTTTCAAGTGAAAATTCTTTTTCCGCTTTTCTGCGGGAGGCTTCTCCCATCCGTAACCTGAGTGGCTCATCAAAAAGTAAGTTGTCGATTGCATCTGCTAAAGCCACGCTATTTTTAACTGGCACCAAAAAGCCGTTTATATTTTGATCAACACATTCCCTACAGCCTGGCACATCGGTGGTTACGATAGGCCTACCAACCGACATTGCTTCTAATATTGATTTGGGTAATCCTTCTCTGTATGATGGCAAACAAAAAATATCGGCTAACTCACATTGTGTAAGCATGTCCTCTTGGTGGCCCTCCCAAATTAAGTAATCGGGAATTAAGTATTTTGCAATGTCTGTTTCATTCAATGATTTTGGATTACCTATATCAGTGCCGCCAACCATAACAAATTCAGCTTTGTCTTTCCATTTATCATACAGCAGTGTAGCTGCATTAATAAACTCCATAATTCCTTTATCTTGAAGCATCCTACCTGAAAAAACAACCCTAATTTTGGGCTTGGGGTTTGGTTTAGAGAACTTCCATTTCTCTATATCAATGCCCGCACCCCTTATCAATGTATAGTTTGAGGCAGAGAGGTATCCAAGTTTTTCGTAAAATGCCAAGTCGTCAGGATTTTGAAATATATAGTTCACTTGCTTGGATTTGAATAAAACCCTCATTAAAAAACGAATGGCCCAAAATGAAAGTGTTTTATATGTATTGATAAAAGCATAACCAAGCCCACTAATTGCATTGACAACTCGAATCTTGTAGAAGCTAAGACTTGCAGCAAGTGTTCCGTAAAGCACAGGTTTAATAGTTACATGATGTACTATAACTGGCTTATACTTTAAATAAATTATCAGTAATCTCCACACCACTTTAAACTCCGTAATGGGATTAATCCCGCTTCGGGTCAAGTTTAAATCAATGAATGTGATACCATATTTTCTAATCTCATCTGCTTTTCCAGTATCTGTTGAAATAACTACAGGATTGAACCCTATTTGTTTAGCTTCTATCGCAAGTGGCAAACGATGTGAAATAAAAAACCAGTCCGTATTCACTACATAAGCCACAACATTCCTTCCATCTATATTTTGGCGAATTACCTTGTTGTAAATATCAACAATGATTTTTTCATCAAACTCATTGCGTATTTTTTCTCGGCTATATAATCCCATTCTCAATCGTACGTCATACGGCACTTGCATCATCCGCAACATACCATCCTCAAGACTTTTTGCACTCCTTGCTTCAACTATAAAACCATTTTTTTCTTCATCAATCAACTCTATACAACCGGGCACATTAGATGCAATTAATGGCCTTCCCATACTAGCCGCTTCCATCAATACCTTTGAAATACCTTCACGATATGAGGGCAATACTATACAATCTGCTTTTTCAATAAATGGCCTCACATCATTTGCAGTTCCTAAATATTCAACCACACCGCTATTACTCCAATTGTTTATTTGAGCAAATGAAATGGCAGAGGGATTATCACTATCTGTAGGACCTAATAATTGAAACCTACAGTTTGGATATTGCAGTTTAATTTGTTCAGCTGCTTGCACATATTCATACACACCTTTATCCTTTAACATTCGAGCAATAAGCAAAAAGGTAAATACTTTTTTTTGAGGCATAATACTTAATCTATACTCCTCTGTATTTACACCTTCTCCTGGCAAATGGAATGTAGATGATTTACGAACAATTTTATTGTCAATAAAGTGATTGATATCGGTATCATTTAAAAACCACACTTGGTGAGCCATACCAAGCGCTAGTTTATACATCATCTGTACCAAACGATTAATCCATGTATTGTTGATGAAGGCATAGCCCAAACCCGTAACAATTGCAATAGACTTAATAAATAACATTTTTGCGGCCACCGTACCATAAATATTTGGCTTAATGGTGTAATGAAATATCATATCAGGCCTTATTCTTTTGTATGTGCTTAACAGCTTAAAAAACAAAGTCAGATCTGCTAGTGGATTTAATGATTTTGTAGAGAAATTAACTGCGTGGTGAATACACCCCATATCAATTAGATCCTGGGTTTTAAAATCGTAAGGAGTGATAAGATGCACTTCGTGCCCATTAGCAATCATGTCAATTAGCACTCCTTTACGGAAATAATACATGCTATATGATGAGTTGGAAACAAACGCTATTTTGGTTTGGTGAATCAAGTTTTTTTACATTAATGATTGGTATGTATTAAAATAAGAATCAGCCGTTTTTGTTATATCAAATTGCTTTGCCTGTAGTATGGATTTAGTACTTATTTCCTTGTATTTGGATTTATCCAAATACAATTCATGAATTATTTTGGCAAGATGCAAATCATTTCCGGTTTCAAAGATAAGGCTTGAATCCCCCACAACTTCTTTTAAAGCTGGAATATTTGAAACAATTGTTGGAATTCCCATAGCCATACTTTCGGCAACAGCCAAGCCAAAACCTTCATTTTTTGAAGAAAAAATATGGATATCAATGCTTTCAAAGAAATGTGGCATATCATTTATAAATCCAAGAAAATGAACCCTATCAGCAACTTCATTACTAATGGCAATTTGATTTAATTTTGCATGCATACTACCACTCCCTGCAAGATAAAGTTGAATGTGTTTGGGCAAGTATTTCAATGCCTTTATAATTGTTTCTTGATCTTTGGGAAATTCAAGCCTTCCTGCCATCCCAATTTTGTAATTAAAAAATTCTTTTGGTCTGATTAAATATTTATCAAGTATAATTCCATTGTGTATTTTTATCAAGCTACTCGGATTGCAATGTTGTTTAATCAAGCTATCAATCACTTCATCTGATATTCCAATTATCTTATGCATACTATTATACACCCATCTGTCTGTTAACCGTAGAAAAAAAATGTTCTTTCTTTTATTGAAAACACCATGTTCAGTCATAACCAACTTGAAACCAAGAAATACTTTACATATGGCTGCAATATAAATAACCGGAAACAGGTGAGTATGTACTATATCAAACCTTTTTTTATAAAGAAATATAAATGTTTTCAGGAGCATTACAAAGTAATTTCTTCTATCTACTTCCAACTTATAAACCGGTATTTGCTCCTTTAATAATTGTGATTCATAAGTTGTTTTAGAATTACTTTTTGTAATGGTTAACAAAGCTATTTCTACCCCTTTCTTTTTGAAAAGCGGTAATAAATCTGTCAGCAATTTTTCAGCACCACCCCCTTCAAGGTTATTTATGATATGCAATACTTTCATTTAAATTGGTTGATGTAAGGGCGAATCTTATATCTCAAAGAAAATAAGAAAGTATAAACCTTTGGGGTACTAAAAATAACAAACAAGCTAAGACGTTGCATAAATGTAAGTGTATTATTAATAAAATATCCTTGCCTCATTTCAACTGAAATAGGAAGTGCAATAATTTTATTTATTGTAGATTTCCTATACTCTTCACTCAACTTCGCTGTCGAAAGTGAATTTACCATTTCTAACACCATCGCTCGTAAATAAAAATTTTGAAAAATTGTATTGTATGCGTTAGCTCTATCATATTGAACCAACCACTGAGCTATATTTTCGAATGCTATGTATTTATTAAATATTTTATCTGAAAATGTTTGGGTTATAGAACCTTCGCGTTGGCGATAGTGATAAAGCGCTTTTGGCAAATACTTTATTTTCAGATTCGGGTGATCCAGATATAATTTTATCAACTGCAAATCTTCATACCACATGCCCTTGGGAAAGGCAAACACAGGTTGCATAAGCACACTTCGTTTAAAAATTTTAGACCATGCAGATACCATCATTTTTCCAGTAAATGTATAAACCAAGGCATCGGCAGCACTGTACGTTTGGTGTGGTTGCATATGCGAACCTTTCATGGGTATTTGAAAATCGGTGTAGCTTTTCCAAACATCAAAAATCCACATATCTATTTCTGCTGTGTGCAAGTTGGCGTGTATGGTTTCCATAGCATCAGAAGTTAACCAGTCATCGCCATCAATAAAAAAAACGTATTCCCCTTTAGCCGCTTGCAAACCGGTGTTTCTGGCTTCACTTAATCCGGCATTGGCTTGCTTAATATACGTAAACTGTTTGGGCGTAAATTGCTCGGTGTAGCGCAAAATTTCTGCATACGACTGGTCGGTTGATCCATCATCTACCACTATAATTTCGGTATCTGTACGGTTTGCACAGTGCAGCGATGCTAAACAGGTATAAATGAACTGTTGTACTTGATATACTGGAATAATGATACTGAGTTTCATGCAGGCAAATACCGTTCTATTACGTGAACTACGTCATCAATGTGATTTTTAAACAGAAAATTTCCTTGATTTTGGGTTAACTTATCTGTGAACTGGTTGCGAAGAGTAGCATCCCTTATCATTTGTTCCATAGCCATAGCCAATGATTCAGTGGTGGCATCAGCCAATAAACCCCATTTACCATTTTCTAATAACTCTAGCGTACCGGTAATGCGTGTAGCCACTATGGGCTTACACAAAACCATAGCCTCACAAACCACTCCTGGAAATCCCTCATAATCACTACTCAACACAAACATATCCGCATGTTTTATCCAAGGATAAACGTTGGGTTGAAAACCTTCAAAACGTACCGAATCGGTTATACCTAATTTTTTACATAATACCTGTAGTTGTTTCAAGAGCTCTCCCTTTCCTAAGATAATAGTATGCAAATTAAACCCTTTTGCTATAAGTAAGGCATGTGCCTCTATGAGACGATCAAATCGTTTTTGGTGTTGTAGTCTGCCTATTGCCACGCACGTAAAAACTTGATACGGCATATGTGCATGTTCAGCTAAAGTCACTATTCGGTTTACATCTACGGGGTTATACACTACATGCTTGGGTATGTGAGTAGCCAAAGCTCCATATCGCTCATTGCATCCAACAAGTGTTTCGGTTGATACGCCAACCCATGCATCCATTTTTAAAATAGCCCTTGCAAATGCCTTAGGATTGAAGGTAGCTTCGTGTTGCCTTACATCTACCTGAAGCCATTGAATAATTTTGGCAAATCTGTTTCGTATAGCACCCAATAAAAGGGTATTGTAACCTTCACAAAAAGAAACAGCCAAATCATAGGTATGTGGCTTAATGCGGCACAGCCAAGGTAGTAAAAATGTGTAGCGAAATGCTAAACGGTATGCCACTGCACGATAGGCTTTATTTAATACGCGTATTATTGGATGCTTAAGTGCAGAGTCGCCTGCAAATAAATACAGTACAGGTATGGTATCTGGTATTTGGTTGAGGTACATACCTTCTTTTACAACAAGGTACAATGTAACCTCAAAACGGGTTTGGTCAATTTCGCGCAACACAAAAGATAAAACTCGCTCTGCCCCTCCGCCATTCATGGCATCTATAAGTATTAATACCTTTGGTTTTCTCATTCAAATACAGTTTTGTAGGGCACTAACATAGTTCCTTCGGTTACATTTATCAGCAAATAAACATTGTAAATTACATACAACAATATATACCCGGCAACAGCATAGCGCAACTGGCGACTTGTTATGGCCATTAATCCTAAAGGCAAGGCTATAAAATCTATTACGGTAAAATATACTGAGATACGTGCTGCAAAAATGGCCATGATATTGAATAAGAAAAATATACACCCACCTATAAAATATGCATTGATAAGTACCCTAGATAAATGTGGTGTGGATGGTTCTTGCACACGGTAAACTGCTAAATACATTATTGCTAGATTGATAAAACGCAAACTCATTCCCGGTGTAAATCCTAATCGTTTGCTATACACCTCATCTGTGAGGTAAATAAATATTTTACTGTTTAATTCAGGAAATAATACCGCTCCAACGTAAGCCAAAATGCTTTCAAAAGCCGTAAAAAAATAACTAATGCCAAAAGCAATTATCCAAATTAGCACCATGCTGCGCAAGCTAAGGCGCATGTTGGCTAATGGATATAACAACAAAAATACAATAGCCGTATAGTGTACAGATGCAGCTAATAATACCCACCCTAAAAATGGAAAGAACCTACGATCAATTACATATTGAATAGCTAAAATGGTTATGCTGGTAGCTAAGCCTTGTCTGATTTGTCCAAAATCTTGATTTAAATAACTGATATTAAAATAAACCAATAAGGACACAAATACAAAAGGTGACCATTTTTGAATAGCCCTAAACTTTAGTGAAACACTTACGATTGCAAATAGGGCAATGATAGATTGATATTCAAATCCAAAAACAAATTTTAATACATACTGTACATAAAAATACAGCGGTTCGGTAGCTCTATCATACGGGTCGGATGGGTGAGCATCGTTCCAAATCAGTAAATACGAACCATAATCGGGTCCGGTATGTTTGCGCAAGGCAGCAAATAAAATTAGAAATATTGCCGCCAATGCAGCTAAGCCTACCATCAAACTACGCTTAGTAGGATATAATTCCAATGCGGCTAGTGTGGCCAATACCCATATGATTACATAATAAATCATATGGCACTCTCCCATACTTGCACGTACTGTCTGGCTACTACTTTATAATCATGATATTGTTCAACAAACTTTCGTGATGCTAATCCCATCTCTTCCAATCGGTTTTTGTTTTGCCTTATCTGATCCAATACCCCAATAATCTTTTCTTTTTCAGGCACAATATTAATCACAGGTTTTTCGATTTCTGAATCTCCATAAAGCGCATACATTTTATTTTCGCCTCCACTCAGTACTACTTTACCCTTTGCCATCGCATAAAGCGCATTCATGGCAAACCCTTGGGAATATAACTGATCTACAAAAACATGCGCATCTTCATACATTTTGATGTAGGTGTCAAAAGGTACACTTTCAGCAATTATCAATTCCATTTCATCGCTGTATTTTGCTACATATTCGGTTAATACCTGCAACAACACGTCAGTTCCTTTCCATACAGAACGTTGGGTTTGAATCCCCATAAATATGCGCATCTTTTCGCCTTGATTCAATGTATTTTTTTTGTAGCTAATCTCTTTCGTATTTATCGGAAAGGGAATAAACTCCAATTTGTTCTTAAATGATGAAATGGCATAACTGTAATAATAATCATAAAGTCCTGCAATAATTCCATTTGATTTTTGTGCCATCATTTCATTCAACTCACGTGAGGCAAAATTATTCAATTGCATCATTTGGTCATAATACACATTTGGTGCATATCCTTTATCCAATGCATCGTAAGGCGAATATGGAAATGCGCCACTCCTGCAAGCAGAAGACCAATAGTAATCATCCCCGTAAGCAGCAAGGAACACAGATTTATTTCTTTTCCTTAAGACATTAAATATAATTTTATTGTACAAATCTCTTTCCTCTGGATACAAAAACCTGAAATTGATTAATTGTACAACATCATAGCCACTAAACTTTTTGGTAAAAAATAATTCAAGGAAAAATCGCATTACATCTAACTTATTTTTAAATGATAAGTCAATATCACGTTTATACCCTTTCCATCCATCACCTTTTGAAGCTACATCAACTTGATGACCAAGGCTTCTTAAACCTTCGGCCAGTGTCCAATGCACATTGCTGAATTCCCCAACCAATAGTATGTTTTGTTTCTTCATCGTTTCAGCCAAATTATTTTACTGAATACAAAAATCATCAAAACAAAATACAGCATATAATTTAAGGCATAAGCATAGATGGCTCCTATTGCTCCAAAATATTGAATGCCTAGTACGGAAAGCAGTATTAAAAATCCACCAAAAAGAAGTTCCGTTGTGATGTAAAGTTTTGTTTTTGCTTTTGCAATCATTAAGAAAGCCAATAACCAACTGCCAATTTTAAAAAAATCTCCTATCAATTGTGGTATAAAATAATCCGCCATTGGCTCAAAACTAGGGGCAAACACAATGTTTATTACAAAGTACCGTAGTAGAAAAACAACAACAAGAATTAGGGCTGTAGCAGGAAGAATGTAACTATACCCCTTTCCTAATTCAGATCTAAGTAATGCTGCGTTTTTAATTCCTGAAAGTTTTGGCAAATAATATACAGAAAGTGTTGTGGTTATGATTAGTAAGTACAATTGTGAAATTCGAAGTACGCCTTCATAAAAACCTACTTCAATAGCACTGGTATGAATACCCATGTATTTCCTTATAAAAATTTGTGTTGCAGGAGTTATTGCTGTTGTTACCAATGCCATAATTGAAAATGCCATCAGTGATTTGTAATCAGATTGGAGGGCTTTTTGTTTCCAAATATTTCGCCACTGAATTCTTCTTAAACTTTTATAAAATATTAAAACAGCTACAAATACAAAAGCTTGATATAATACAAGAGAAATCATGCCACCTCTAATTCCATAATAGCGTATAAACAAGTATGTGGTAATTAAGCCCAACATACTTGCCACAATAGCTAATTGATTATATTTTCGGTATTCCCTCAAGCCATTTAGCACTGACGAGAATAACATAAATATAGCATGGCAAAATAGGGTTGCTCCTAAAACGATAAAGATATAGGAATAAGCTAATTCATTAAACAATAATGTTGACCAAAAGCTGGAAAAAATTATGGAAATACTTCCAGTAATTATAGAACCCATCAAGGTTATTTTAAGTGATGCATTTAAAATTCTGTGTTGCTTTACTTCGTCATCTTGGTATTCTGATAAATATTTAATAACCCCATTATTAATAGCACCCGTTGATCCAGATAAAGCAATAGCAATAAAACTACTCAGCTGCCCCAACATACCAAGCCCTTCTGGTCCTATATAAATTGCTATAATTTTTGCGGAAAGAAATGAAGTGATTAATTTTATTGCAGTTGATAAAGATGTAAAAACGGATACCGAAAAGAATTGAGAGGTTAATATACTATTTAATTTGGCTCTCATGTAGCTCAATTATATTTTCCCTATAAATGCTTGATTCGATTCAAACCATTCATAAGTTTTACGAAGTCCGTCAGAAAATTTTACAAAAGGTTGATACGATAGCATTGAAGCAGCCTTACTGATATCAGCTAAACTGTTTCTAACATCACCAACTCTGGCTTCTCTGTATTGAGGCTTCAAATCCTTACCACTAATTTGTGCAAGCATTTCAATCATTTGGTTAATTGAAGTGGTTTGTGCAACGGCAATATTAAATACTTGATTGAGTGCCGCTGAATTATCGATAAGTAAAGCATGAATATTTGCTTGTATAGCATTATCAATATAAGTAAAATCACGGGTTTGCATACCATCTCCATTAATAACAGGATTCTTCCCTTCAATAATCGCTTGAATAAATAACGGGATTACAGCAGCATAAGCACCATTTGGATCTTGTTTTGGACCAAATACATTAAAATATCTAAGTCCTATAACGGGTAAATTGTAATTTAAAGCAAACACATGCGCATACAACTCATTTACATATTTTGTTACTGCATATGGCGACAATGGCTTCCCTATTACATCTTCTACTTTGGGTAAAAATTGACTATCACCATATGTAGAAGATGAAGCTGCATAAACAAACCGTTTCACCTTGGCTTCACTGGCCGCCACTAGCATATTTAGAAATCCGCTCACATTCACTTCGTTCGTGGTAATAGGATCGGCAAGACTTCGTGGTACAGAACCTAAAGCAGCTTGATGACTTATATAATCAACACCTTCGCATGCACGCTTACAATCTTCCAAATTTCTGATATCACCTTCTATAAAATGAAATGATAAGTTTGAAAAAAAAGGTTCAATATTTTTATAGAAACCATTGCTTAAATTATCTAATACCACAACCCTGCCAGCTTCATTATATAATAAATGTTCAACCAAATTGGAGCCAATAAAACCTGCTCCACCAGTAACTAAGAAGGACTTACCTTTTATATTTTTATCAAATGGACTCATTATTTTGAAGCATTTGCATAAATTCTCTCTATCATATCTACTACTTTCAGTCCTTCTAACGCATTGGTTGTGATAGGAGCTTTGCCGTTCAATACATCAACTACATTTTGAATAACATAGTGGTGATTTTGTGCAGACCCTTTATAAGCTCCATAATCATTACCAGGGTTTGTTGGTGCTAACTCAGGCAAGTGATAATTTTTAATATGACAATATTCTACTTCGTTCATATATTGTCCTCCGATTTTCACACTTCCATTTTCGGCAACAATTGTCATGCTGCTTTCTAGGTTTGTATTCCATACAGATGTAGAATAATTAATACAACCTATTCCACCGTTAATAAAATCAAAACTAACAAATCCACTGTCTTCAAATTCAGTTAGTGTAGTATGATTGAAATCTCTTAGTCTGGTTTGGATATTTTCTATATCACCAAATAGCCAGTACATGATATCAATAAAATGTGAAAACTGAGTAAACAACGTGCCCCCATCAAGTGCTTTATTACCATGCCAACTTCCCGATTTATAGTACCTGTCATCTCTATTCCAATAACAATTTAGCTGCACCATAAAAACTTTTCCAAGCAAACCGGATGTGACTATTTCTTTTATCCATACAGATGGAGGAGAATATCTGTTTTGCATCACTGCAAATACATGCTTATGCTCCTCAAGTGCTTTAAATACTACTTTCTCAGCATCGTTTTTTGATAAGGCCATAGGCTTTTCAATAACTACATGTTTTTTTGCTTGAAGTGCTTGCATAGCCTGCAATGCATGAAATCCATTTGGGGTAGCAATATTTATTACATCACATGCAATATCTGATACTATAAATGATTCAAGTGATTGAAAATAAGGAATGGTATAATTGTCAATGCCTAAGTCTGATTTCTCCTTTGTATCAATAAGGGCAACCAACTCTGCCTGTTCATTTCTTTGAATCATTTCAGCATGTCGTTTACCGATATGCCCACATCCTACTACTGCAAATTTTATCTTTTGATTATCTGACATTATGTAAAAAAGGCTTTAATTTTATCTGCTATAAATACTTGTGTTGCCTCATCTAATTCTGTATGCATAGGCAATGATATTACTTCTTTACTTAGTAGTTCGGAAACAGGAAATGAACCTAAAGGATAGCCATCATTTACATATGCTTTTTGCTGATGCATCGGAACAGGATAGTAAATCATAGTAGGCACACCATGCGACTCTAAGTATGACTTCAAACCATCTCGGTCATCTTTCACTTTTATGGTATATTGATGAAACACATGTGAGGAGTGTTTATTTCTTACAGGCGTATTAATTTGATTTATACCTGAAAGTAATTTATCATAACGTGATGCAGCAAGCTGACGTGCCGAGGTATATTCATCTAAATATGTCAACTTTACATTTAGTATTGCTGCTTGCAAAGAATCTAGTCTTGAGTTTACACCAATTACATCATGATAATATTTTACTTTCTGACCATGATTTGCAATCATTTTTATGGATTCGGCAAGTTGTTTATTATTAGTATACAATGCACCTCCATCACCATAACATCCTAAATTTTTAGATGGAAAAAATGAAGTGCATCCAATATCACCAATTACACCAGCTTTAACCACAGTACTATCAGAAAAATGATAATCAGCTCCTAATGCTTGCGCATTGTCTTCAATCACAAACAAATGATGCTTTCTAGCAATTGCCATCAATTGTTCCATTGATGCCGTTTGTCCATACAAGTGCACCGGAACAATTGCTTTAGTTTTAGGAGTAATGATTGACTCAACTTTGTTTGCATCAATTGTAAATGTATCTGAATCAACATCAACCCAAACAGGTGTTAATCCCAATAAAGCAATAACCTCGGCAGTGGCTACATATGTAAATGCTGGGACAATAACTTCATCGCCTGGCTTCAAGCCCAAAGCCATCATGGCTATTTGTAGTGCATCTGTACCATTAGCTACAGGAATAACATAAGCCGCATTGAGATATTTTGCTAAACCATTTGCAAAATTAGCAACTTCAGGACCATTGATAAATGTTGCGTTTGAAAGACAATCCTGAATTGCGCTATCAACCTCAGACTTTATTTTCAGGTACTGCCCTTTCAAGTCTACCATCTGTATTTTTTTTTGACTAGTACTCATTTATTGCTCCTGCATGATAATTGAATACTGACGCTTAACAACGAAAAAGAGTACAGAAAGAAATCCAAATAATATGCCGCCAATAATACCAGATTTAGTTTTTCCGGGCTTGGAATAATAAAGAGGATAGATAGGCCTATCAATTAATTGAATAATTGGTTCTTCCCGTTGCAAACTGAGTTTGCTTAATTCAAGATTCTTTAGCAGCTCTGCATATACTGCGGTTAATAGCTCCACATTCATTTGCTTTTTAGCGTAAGGCACACGCAATTCGGTACGTACTAGATTAATATTTTGATCCATATTGGCCGCTGCTCCATACATCTCAGCATTCAATACTTGCTGAACAGAATCTGCTTTAAATGTTAGTAAATCAACATTTTTTCTTGCTTTTTTGGTCTTTGTTTCAATATACAAATCTCTTACATTTTTTGCTAAAACTTCGCAATACAATTTTGCAAATTGCTCATCAGCTGATTTCACAACCATGCTTATAATATTTAGTTTCTTATCTACTTTAAATACAAATAAGTTCTCTTTCTTCAACTTTTTAGATACAGCGTGTAATAAACTGTCTTGTGCCCTTGAAAATTCCTCTCTTGGCTGTCCTTCTATAAACTTTAGGTCTTTAGTGACTTCATTTGCCACAAGTTTCTCATCAATTTTATGAAATTTTAAATACCTATTAATCAATAAATCTTTTTCACCGTTAAACAAAGCTGGTTCTAGCAAGGCGGCCTCCATAATCAATCGAGACTTAAACAATTCCATTATGTTTTCTCCAACAAAAGCACCACTCTCACTTCCTTTAGAAATATCTAATCCAAATTGGCTTGCAAGTCCTGCATATGCATTCATAGCTCCACCTTTTTCTTCCAATGCAAATGTAAGTTCTGCTTCATATATCTTAGGACTTATCATTGAATAACCAATGCCTAATGCTAACCCAATAAATCCTGACAGCACAATTGTCTTCCACTTAGATAGCAAAAAATTAAACCAATCTGTTGCTATACCAATAATGTCTTTTAATGTTAATTCCTGCTTACTCATAACTCATCCTTCCCATTTATTTAATATGTCAATCACATAAGTCACTTCAGAGTCAGGCATTACAGGACTTACAGGCAAACTGATAACTTGTTGGTGTATAAGCTCAGTAATTGGAAAATTTAAATGGGAAAGTTCTTTGTAGGCTTGCTGTTGGTGTGGGGGTATTGGATAGTGAATTACGGTTTGAATTCCGTTATTCGAAAGATACTCTTGAAAAGTATTTCTATTCTTTACCCTTATTACAAAAAGATGCCAAACCGGCTCACTATAGGAAGGCACAATTGGCAAAACAATATGCTTGTTCTTAATTTCAGTAATGTAGCGATGTGCAATTTGACTTCGAAAGTTATTGTCTGCATCAAGATCTATAAGTTTGGCCCTTAAAAAAGGTGCCTGCAATTCATCTAACCTGCTATTAAGTCCTTTGTAAATATTTTCATATTTTTTATGAGAACCATAATTACGCAAAGCTTTAATAGTTGAAAACAATAATTCATCATTAGTTGTAATTGCTCCTCCATCACCGAGTGCGCCTAAATTTTTTCCTGGATAAAAACTATGGGCTGCTGCATGTCCTAAATTACCAGATTTTTTATTTTTGTATCCAGCACCATGTGATTGCGCACAATCTTCAATTACCTTTAAATTATGCGCTTGTGCTAATTCATTTATGGCATCCATATCAGCACATTGTCCGTAAAGGTGCACAACCATGATGGCCTTTGTATTTGAACTGATGTGTTTTGAAATTTGATTTGCATCCAATAAATAGGTATCTAAATCAGGCTCTACCAATACAGGTATTAATCCATTTGCAGATATGGCAAGTATGGTAGCGATATAAGTATTGGCAGGAACGATAACTTCGTCACCATCCTTCATAAGCCCTAATTCTTTGTAGGCCCGAAGAATTAGAATGAGTGCATCGAGTCCGTTGGCTACACCTGCACAATAAGAAGAAGTGCAATAAGCTGCATACTCTTTCTCAAATGCCTCCACTTCTTTTCCCAGAATAAACCAACCTGATTCAATCACACGCTGCAACCCGTCATGAAAATGTTTTTCGTGCCGTTTGTTAATTGCTTGTAGGTCTAAAAATTTTATTTCTTTCATTACAATCTAAAATCTACTTGATTAAGGGGTAATATACTTTTTACATCAACTACTACGGCATTGGGCACAGTAATATCTTTTATATTTATATTTTGAAATTGCTTATGCGCTACTGCAAATATTACACATTCAAACTTCTTAATAGTTGACTCACTCAATTCGTTGATGATTGAGTAACCATATTCTTCGACCACGCTGTGTTTGTCGGCCCATGGGTCAAGAATAGTTATATTTACATTATAAGTATTTAGCTCACTAATGATGTCAACTACCTTGGTATTGCGCACATCAGGACAATTTTCTTTAAAGGTGATTCCTAATATTAGAACATTGGCTCCTTTTACATTGAGTTCTTTTTTTACAATAAGTTTTACAGCCTCATCAGCAACGTATTTTCCCATGCTGTCATTTAGTCGTCTTCCGGCAAGTATTATCTCAGGATGATATCCGGCTTCTTGTGCTTTTTGAGCTAGATAATAAGGATCCACACCAATACAATGACCTCCTACCAGGCCTGGTTTAAACTTTAAAAAGTTCCATTTTGTGCCGGCTGCTTCCAATACTGCTGATGTATCAATACCTAATAAATTAAAGATTTTAGAAAGCTCATTTACAAAAGCAATATTGATATCACGTTGTGCATTTTCAATCACTTTTGCTGCTTCAGCTACTTTTATCGAAGGTGCTTTGTGGGTACCTGCTACAATTACGCTTCTGTACACTGCATCAACCTCATCTGCTATTTCGGGTGTAGAACCAGATGTCACTTTGAGTATTTTTGAAACCGTATGTTCTTTATCTCCAGGGTTAATGCGCTCGGGAGAGTAGCCTGCAAAAAAATCTTTATTAAAAATAAGGCCTGACATTCTTTCAAGCACAGGGATACATTCATCTTCTGTGGCACCCGGATACACGGTTGACTCATACACCACAATATCATTTTTCTTGAGCACCTTGCCTACTGTTTCGCTCGCTTTTTTTAGTGGCGTCAGATCGGGATGATTGAATCGATCAACTGGTGTTGGTACGGTTACAATAAAAAAATTGCACTTGGCAAGATCTTCGGTTTGCGAAGAAAAAGTCAATAAACTACTTGCTAAAAGTTCGTGATTATCAACCTCGAGCGTGCGGTCTACTCCCTTTTTTAATTCATCAATACGTAGTTGGTTAATATCAAAACCAATGGTATGAAATTTCTTAGCAAATTCAACTGCAAGCGGGAGTCCAACATAACCTAGGCCAATAATGCCTATTTTATACTTGTCTGTAATGTGTGTTGAAGACATGAATATTATTATTTTGCTTTGGGTTCTTGATTAATTAATTGAAACTGGTTGCCTTTATTATCTTTAAGATTTAGATCGAGCAAGATGCCATCCCTTGTTACATAACCTTTATGCGAAGCAGGATGTCCATACCATAGCTGAAACGCAGGAACGGATTTGGTGAGTAAACTGCCTGCGCCAATCATGGCAAAATCACCAATTTCAATATCTCCTTTTATAGTGCTAGCTGCACCGATAGATACGCCTTTGCGAATGCTAACACCAATATGTTTTTCAGGATATTGCTGTGAACGTGGAGTATTATTATTTATGAATGTCACATTTGGACCTACAAAAACATCGTCTTCCATTTGTATACCATCCCATACATACACACCAGATTTGATGGTACAGTGATTCCCAATAATAACATCATTTTCTATAAACGTGTGGCAATTAATATTACAATCTTTGCCAATAATTGCGCCCTCAAGTATGATGGCAAACTGCCACACCCTAGTTCCTTCTCCAATTTTGTTTGATTGCACATCTGCAAGTGGATGTATGGTCATCGATTTACCTCCTTCAAAAATGTATTGTAATCGCGTATATAATCTAATTCATTATAGCCATGAGAGGCCATCACCAAACAAATGGCACCTGATGAAAAATTGACTTCAGATGCCCAAATCATTGGTGGAATGTGTAAGCCGATATAAGGTTGGTTGAGCTGCACTTGTCTTTTCACCTTTCCATCATCTAATAATACTTCGAAGCTCCCGCTTGCAGCAATTAAAAACTGATGGCATTCAAAATGTGCATGGGCACCTCTTGACTCTCCTCCTGGAATATCATATAAATAAAATACACGTTTGATATCAAATGGTATTTCTTTGTTGCCATGCACGGGAGTTATGTTGCCAGCCCTAAAATGTATTTTTGGTAACTGAACCAAAGAGCAATCATATACAGATGGTTTCTTAATCATGCTTTGCTATTGATATATCGTTCGTGGTCTCTTTCATAATCGGAAGCATCAAATGCAGTTGATGCTAGCACAAGCGCCAATGCATTGGTGGAAAAATTTTCCATGTGACGCCAAAATCCTTTTGGAATATACAAACCGTAATAAGATCGGTTGAGTGAAATTTTATGCGATTGTTTGCCATCATCAATCACCACATCAAAGCTGCCAGAGAGTGCAACTATCAATTCTTCATTTTGATAATAACTGTGCCCACCGCGTGTTTCACCTCCAGGCACATCGTATATCCAATATGAGCGAGCAATATCAAATGGCACCTGTCTTTTGGCTTCTATAAATGAAAGGTTTCCCCGTTCATCTAAAAACTTTGGCAAATTCACCAATTGAAATGTTGTTTCCTTGGTATCCATCTAATTATTTGATAAAAGTGGTAGTAATGATAACCAAAAGTGTTGTCATACTTGTAATAATTGAAACTGTTTCAACTGTAGATAAACCTTCTTTTTTCTCTTTTGGTGGCACTATAATTTCGCAGCCGGGTTTAATTTTTGGCCTAAAATGGAAAAATAAAAAGTTCTTAGTTGACTTGGCCGATCCGTTTGCATATACCACATATGCTTTTCTTTTAATTGCTTGTGTCGTATATCCGCCAGAATTTGAAATACATTCTCTAAATGTTAAACCTTTTTCATAAACGGTTTTTACAGGAAACAGTATTTCCCCGCTCACCAAAACAGTTTGTTGTATTTTTGGAATATTAATGATATCACGGTCGGTAACAAAAACATCTTCTTTACCCCCCGGATTTTTCATGATTTTATTCAAGTCAATCGCCACCAAGTCGAAACTTCTTTTAAACTCTTCGTCTTTAGAAAGTTCTTTGGCATTTTCAGAATCCACTACTTTCTTAAGTGCCCTAAGTTTATTAGTATTGATAAGTTGCTGGTTTAAATTACTTAACCTGTAGCGAACCAAAATGGCTCCGTCAGGGAAGGCTTCATTGGTTAAACCGCCAGATCGTTTTATTATATCTGAAATACGTTCTTTATTTTTAAGTATTACAAACTCTCCAGGAAACATCACTTGCCCATAAATTTTAACTGTGCTTTGCTTGATATAGCCTGGATTTTGGTATACCGTAATAATATCAAAGGGGCGCAACACAAATGATGCTGCTGCTGGGTTGTCTTTCAAATCTTTTTCAATGTCTACAGAGAAAACTTGTGCTATATTGGTAATTGCAGAACTCCTGTCGGCTGTATCTAACCTCCTGCCCACTTGAATGCGTTTGTATGATGCAGCCTCTTTCAATCCACCGGCTGCAATTATCAAATCTTGCAACTTCATATTTTCGCCAAACTCGTAATCCCCAGGGACCATCACTTCCCCTTCAATTCTAACTTTATAAGCTTCGCGCATTTCAAGTTTTGAAGCAATGATTACTTTATCTTCCCTTTTAAGGGTAATATCCGCTACTTCGCTTTTAATCACTTTGCCAACGTCAAATGATAATATTTCTAATGAATTATCATCCTTCAAACGATAAATGATGGCACGAGTTAAAAATGCATCCTCGGTTAGTCCATCACACTTTTCAATTAGGCGTTTTATAGTTAGTCCATTTTCTAATGCATACTCACCCGGCCTAAATACAGCTCCTTCAACTATCACCCGATTTTCGAATCTCTCTAGCAGCTCACCTACTGTGTACACATCTCCGTTGATTGGTAAAAACATGGAATACAATTCCTCCGAAACATCTGCCACACTCACTTGCGTTGAGGTGTTTCTTTGAACTTTAATTTTTGCTGCATAAGCCTTGTTGGTAAACCCTCCTGCAAATTCAATAACCTCTTTCAATGTTTCTTTTCCATTCACTTCATACAATGCAGGTCTTTTTACTTGGCCTCTGATTTCAATTCTGTTTTGATATGCATTTATTTTGATGATATCTTGGTCTTGCAAAGTTACATGTGCAGCACTTTTGCCTTTTATCAAATAGTCATACACATCAACAGTTCCAATAGTTTTACCGCCTCTAATGATAGAAATATTCCTAAGCGAACCATTGTCATTTGGACCACCACATGAATGCAAAGCATTGAGCACTGTTGCTAAAGAAGGTAGCATGTATGTTCCTGGTACTGATACTTCACCCATGATGGTGACTTTGATGCTGCGAATATTTGTGACAGATACATTTACTTTTGTTTGTCCTGTAGCAATAGTGCTATATACTTGCCTTAGCTTACTGGTGATTTTTGCTTTAGCTTGCTCAATGGTGGTTCCACCAACTTTTACCAAACCAATTCCTGGTATGCGCAGGTTACCGTCTGAAGTCACTTTCAAATCATAACTCGCTTCTGAATATCCATAAATATCAACACTCAACTCATCGCCTGCACCTAATACATAATTGGATGGTGTGGGAATATTAAGTGAAGGCTCAAACGTGATATTCTTATTTTGAAAAACATCTACCCCAAAAACTTTTGGAGTAAGCATGGCAAATGCAGCATCTAAGTCCATGTCACGATTGGCTTGTTCTTCTTCCGTTAATATCTTTTTAGACTTACTATCTTTATCTATTTCTTCTTTTTTGTCTATTCCCTTATCCTTTTTTTTGTTGTTTTCCAACGCTTTATCTTCAATATTCTCTATGCGCAACATCAGTTTTTGTAATTCCTGCTCGGGCATACTTCTTTCTCTAGCCATTGCCTCAAGCTGCATTTTGGTTAGCCCACTGGCTCGTGCCTCGCGCCAAAATCTAATAACCTGATCATCGGTTAATTGATCTACTTTTACCGATGACAAATTTTGCATTGTGATGATACCTCCCTGACCTTGTGATTGTTGTGCTTGCACATTTGAAAATGGCTGCATGGTGAGGATAAAGACAAAAGAAGAAAGCAACACAAAAATGCTAAGTCTCTTATTATCAAATATATAATTCAATTGTATAGAATTTAGGTTGTTATGAATAAGGCAAAAATAACATTTATTCCATGCTGTGCAACTTATGTAAACGCCTATTTGACTACTGTAGTACTTGGCTAAGTAAGTTATTTTTGACATCAACCGATGTATATACAGAAATGCTATATTCGCCCCGCTCATGCTAAAAAAATATTCTACATTAATATATATATTACTACAAAGTTGTGTGCTTTTGGCTCAAAACAACGGAGAAATAAGGGGCTTTGTTTATGACAAAGAAAGTGGTGAACCGGTAATTTATACTCCTGTTTACCTAGAGGGTACAAAGATTGGAATGGCTACCGATGTCAATGGATTTTATGCGCTCACCAAACTTAGACCAGGAACGTATGTGCTGCGTTGCTATGCCCTTGGATATGACTCAGCTAAATTTACGATCAACCTAAAAGAAGACCAAATTGTTAAACAAAACTTTTACCTCACACGTATTTCGAAACAATTAGAGGAAGTAGAAATCAGAGGAGAGCGGGATAAAAAGAAATACGATGCAAAGGTTTCAAATATAACCATTACCAACAAAGACCTTAAGCAATTGCCAAGCTTTGGTGGTGAACCTGATCTAGCCCAATACCTACAAGTAATACCCGGGGCCGTATTTAGTGGAGACCAAGGTGGCCAATTATACTTACGAGGTGGACCACCCGTGCAAAACAAAGTAATGATTGATGGGATGACCATTTATAACCCATTCCATTCTATTGGTTTATTTTCAGTTTTTGATGCAGATATCATACGAACAGCTGATGTATATGCTGGGGGATTTGGTGCACAATATGGCGGACGTATTGGATCAATTATTGACGTATCAACTCGAGAAGGAAATAAAAAACGACTTTCTGGTAAAGTAAATGTATCCACCATTGCTTCTAAGTTTTTACTTGAAGGTCCATTAAGTAAATTCTCAGATGGGGGGAGCTCTTCATTTATAATTTCTTACAAAACATCATATCTTGATCGTACTTCTCAAACATTTTATCCATATGCCGACCCTGATAATATTTACAACGGATTGCCTTTTTCGTTTAATGATATTTATGCCAAATTCTCAAAAATTGGTTCCGGTGGTAGTAAAATTAATTTATTCGGATTTAATTTTAATGACAAGGTAAATTATCCTCAAACCAAATATAATTGGAACTCATATGGTTTTGGCAGCAGTTTCTTTTTAATACCTGAAGGCTCAACACTTATAAATGGTACAGTTAACTACTCCAACTATAATATGGAGCAAATTGAAAATGATGGATTGCCAAGAAGTAGCGGAATAGGTGGTTTTAATATTGCCCTCAATTTTACCAATATCATCGGAAAAGATGATATAAAATACGGATTTGAAATTAATGGTTTCAACACTTCTTTTGAATATTACAATCCTTTCGGGTTAAAGCTAAGTCAGAATGAAAACTCAACCGAACTGAATGGATTTTTAAAATATAAAAAAGTAGCAGGCAGGTTTGTATTTGATCCAGGTGTTCGCATTCAGTATTATGCTTCCATTGGCGATATTTCTGTAGAGCCTCGTCTTGCTGTAAAATGGAATGCCAAAGATTATATGCGTATTATTGGTTCAATTGGTACCTACTCACAAAACTTAATGAGTGCCGTGTCTGACCAAGATGTGGTGAACTTGTTTTATGGCTTCTTAAGCAGTCCGGAAAACGACCTTTCAAGCACGTTTAATGGCCAACCTGTAACCTACCGTATGCAAACTGCTTGGCACGCAATTGGTGGTGTTGAATTCGACATCGGGTTGCACGGTATGTTAAGTGTAGAGAGTTACTACAAAAAATTTACCCAGCTAACCAATATCAACCGTGACAAGAAATATGAGAACACTTTTGAAAACCGAAATAAACCCGAATTAGAAAGAGTAAGCTATATTGTAGAAAATGGGGATGCATATGGACTTGACGTGCTTTATAAATATGATTACAAAAGATTTTATATCTGGGCAGTTTATTCGTTAACCTACGTCAATCGTTTTGATGGAACAAGAAATTACTTCCCCAATTTTGACAGAAGACATAATATCAATTTAGTCGGCACGATTGCTTTTGGCAAGAAAAACTCTTGGAACTTTAATAGTAGATGGAATTTTGGTTCGGGTTTTCCGTTTACACAAACGCAAGGATTTTATGAACAAATACCTTTCAACCAAGGTGTATCATCCAATCCACTTTCAACCAACGGTACATTAACTCCATATTTTACTGACATCAATACCGGAAGACTACCAACTTTCCACCGTCTGGATGTTTCACTGTCTAAAAAAATAACATTCTCTGAAACACGCATTCTTATGATCACTGTCGCGTGTACCAACGTTTACAACCGTGCCAACATCTTTTATTTCGATAGGGTTAATTACCGAAGGATAGATCAACTTCCAATAATGCCAACAGTGGGGATAAATTATTCCTTCTAAAAATCGTTCTGCATATAGCTTTGACGTTAATCAATCAGTTAACGCTCCAAAACCCATGCGAAATCAGATTCACAAATTTACCATCACAATATTGTTTTGCTTGCTCACTACACTTTCATTTGCGCAAAAAAGTGAGGTGTATGCAAATAACCAACGCATTTACAATCGGGCTACCGAACTTTACAACCATGATATGTTTGGAGAGGCGCAAAAACATTTCATCATGTTTGCCGAACGGACGACCGAGCGAGAGATGAAAATTAATGCCTACTATTTTGCAGGTGTTTGTGCCATGGAGTTGCTCAACCCTGATGCCGTAAATTTATTGCTTAAGGTTGGTACCCAATATACCGACCACTCAAAATCAAAACCTGCTCTTTTTCAACTAGGCAAATATTTTTATCGACTCAAAGACAATAAAAATGCTGTAAAATACCTTTCACTAGTAGGTGCCGAAGACCTTACTCCTGAACAAGCGGAGCATATGTTTTTTATCAAAGGATATTGCTATTTTAAATTAGATGATTTTGAAAATGCAAAGAAAAGTCTCGGAAATATCATTGACAACCCGAATAAATATTTAGAAAGTGCCAACTATTATTATGGATACATCATTTACCGTGAAGGTAAGTATGAACAGGCATTGGAGCACTTTACAAAAGTAGGAAAAAACAAAATCTTTGGTGGACTATCACAGGTATATATTGCGCAGATTTATTTTGCCCAGAAAAAATATGTTGATGTGGTAAGCTTTGCCGATACCATTACCAATAAAGAAATAGTAAATGACGTTGCTGGTATTGTGGGTCAGTCTTACTTTCAACTTGGCAATTATAATAAAGCCTTGCCATTCCTAGAAAGGTTTCATAGCAAATCGCCTAATGGAAAAACAAACCAAGATATATATAGGCTAGGTTATTCATACTTACGAGTAGGTGATCATGCAAAAGCAATTGAATATCTTAGTAAAATTGCAATAGAAAAAGATTCCACTTCGCAGTTTGCAAGCTATCACTTGGCCGAAGCTTACTTGGCTACAAATCAAAAGCAAGCTGCCCGATTGGCATTCGATAGAGCTTATCACAATGGATTTAATTCACAAGTTACAGAGTTGTCTTTGTTTAATCATGCAAAACTTTCTTTCGAATTATCGTTTCAACAAGAAGCACTAAAAGACTTGGTAAAGTTTGTAAATGATTATTCTTCTTCTGATATAATTGATGAAGCAAAAAGCATGATGTCTGATTTGCTTACGGCAACCAAAAACTATAAAGATGCCATTCCAATAATCGAAAGCATCAACAAACCAAATACAACCACCCAGCTTGCTTACCAGCGTGTTTGTTATTACCGAGCCGAAGAATTATATTTAAATAATGATTACGTAGGCGCCAAATCAACCTTCACGAAATCGCAATTGTATGAATTGGATAAAAAACTATATGCACTTGCTTCTTTTTGGCTTGCTGAAATCGCTTTTCGTGAAGGACAATTTGCTGAGAGCATTCGTTTGTACAAAAACTTCCAAAAATATCCTGAGGTAAAAGATACTCGTTTCTACCCACTGTCATTTTACAATATGGCCTATAGCCACCTAAAAGTAGAAGATTATGACAATTGTATTTCCGAAATGAAAAAATTTACAGCAACAGAATATGCCTTAAACAATATTGAAATTTATACCGATGCCAATATGCGTATTGCTGATTGCTATTTGGTGCTTAGGCAATATCAAAAAGCACTTGACCAATACAGCTTTATTACAGAAAAAAATTTGAATGGCAGCGACTATGCATTATATCAAAAAGCCACGATTTATGGGGTTTTAAATAGGCCAGATGATAAAATAGCCATGCTCTCGGTGATCATAAACCAATACAAAAAATCAACCTATATCGATGATGCTGTTTATGAAATTTCTTTAGTTAAAATGCAAAGTGAACGTTTCAATGATGCCATAACAGGTTACCAAAATATTATTGATAACTACCCAAGAAGCCAATACTTGCGTAAAGCCATTCAAAACAAAGGCTTGTGCTATTATAATACCAATCGTGACAAAGAAGCATTAGAGGTTTTCAAACAACTGATTACCGAATATCCAAACACACCTGAAGCAAGAGATGCATTGATGGTAGCGAAAAATATTTTTGTATCAAACTCAGATGCCGATGGCTATTTGGAATATGTAAAAGTATTGCCAAATGTAGAGCTATCACCTACATACCAAGATTCAATAACATATGAGTCGGCATTTAATGCATACAAATCGGGTGATTGCAATAAATCAAGCAAACTTTTTGGTAACTATATAAACCGTTTCCCTGGAGGCTTTTTTATTTTACGTGCCAATTACTATAAAGCAGAATGTGATTTCAGCTTAAAAAATTATGATAGTGCCTTGGTTTGCTATGAGTTCGTTTCATTACAAAACAGAAATGAATTTACAGAGAAGTCTACCAGACAAACGGCCGTATTGTATTATATGAAAAAGAATTTTGCGAAAGCACTCGATAATTACGCTTCCCTTGAGCGCATTGCCAGCAACCGCGATAACTTAAGCATTGCCTTAACTGGTCAAATTAAATCGGCAGCCCAATTAGGGAATACCGAAGCTGCAGCTGCGGCTTCCATTCGTTATTTAAACTCCACCGTAACGCAAAAAGATGGAATTATTGAAGCCCGCTTAAACATGGCAAGGTTCTATCAATCACGCAATCAGATTGATTCGGCAATGATTGACTATCAGTTTGTGGCGAAAGAAACCAAAAATATATGGGCGGCTGAATCGAAATACCAAATTGCATTTATACAATACCTACGTAAAGACTTAAAGGCATGCAAGAAAACAATTTTTGATATTGCAGATAACCTATCTGTACACGAATATTGGGTTGCAAAATCATACTTACTTTTGGCTGACGTGTATGTAGCTGAAAAAGATAATTTCCAAGCCAAAGCCACCCTGCAAAGTATTTTAGAAAACTATGACGGTGAAGATGTGAAATCAATTGCATCCGAAAAACTCAAAGTAATTATTGCTTCTGAAGAAGCTTCAAATAAAAAAATAGCTCCATCTGATAATTAATATACCCATGAGAATATCATTAACACTTGCAATATTTATGATTTTATCGACTGTGGTGCATGCACAAACCGATACCCTTAGGACTGATATCATTGATGTGATCAAACCTTTTAAGGCTACATTAAGTGAGTCAATTAAAATTCAAAGCAATCCAAATCCAGAAATACCGGAGGTGCGCAAACCTGAATTTTCATACAAATTACCAGAAATAAAGCACAACGATATCCCAACTATTTATACCATCAAACCATTGTCGTTGGGTACGGCTTTGTTGCCAAAAATTAAAAACAACTACACCCGACTTGGGTTTGGAAATTACAGCATGCCTTTGGCAGAAATCTACCTCAACTCCAAACGAAATAAGAATTACCAACTGGGTGCATTCTATAAACACTTGTCAGCCGATGCCGAAAACCTCCAACAGTTTAGCAACAACACTGCCGGTGTATATGCTAAACGTTTTGTAGACAAAGGAGTGGTGGAAAGTGATTTCTTATATCACCGAAATGTTGTTAATCTTTACGGAGCAAAACCAACAGATATAACATCCAATGCGGATTTACTTCGCAATGAATTTGGATTGTTTCAACTTGGTGCTGCATATGGTAATGTGCAAAAAGACACAAGTAAATTGATGTATAAAATTGGATTGAAATACTACAACTACTCCACTAATCGTGATATAGACGAAAATGACTTTATCTTGTCGGGTGATTTTAGGAAGAGCATTCAAGGCAATCCGCTTAATGTTTATACTGCAATTCAGCAAAATAATACCAATACACCTACACTCAATTACAACAGGGTGTTTGTTGATGTAAATCCAAATTATTCTCTTAATATAAGTAGCAAATTCAACCTCAACCTCGGCTTTAATTCTACTTTCTTTAACGACTCAAACGGACTCAAATATCATTTTTTCCCAGTAGCTGATGTGGCTTATCAAATCATCCCTCGTTCGCTTACTGTGTTTGGAGGAATTACTGGAAACCTGCAACGCAATACCTTAAGAAGCATTACCACAGAAAATGCTTTTGTGCGCGGGTTGTCATTAGAAAATACCTTAAATCAGTTTGAATCTTTTATTGGTTTCAGGGGATTGATTAGTGCACAAACATCTTTCTTGGTTCGCACATCATGGTCAACCATACAAAATATGTTATTCTACGGCTCTGATAGTTCATTGGCGAGTCAATACACCGTGTATGACAACTCATCTGCTGGCCTATTTAAGTTTACTGCCGAACTTAACCATGAGTTTTACGAGCATTTCCATTTGGGATTCACAGCCAATTATTACGGTTACGATTTGTCAATCAGTGCACCATTTTCAAGACCAACTTTTACCACCAGCACGAATTTATTATACAATATTTCCAATAAATTTTTGTTGCGTGGCGAAGCCTTTACATGGGATAAAAGAACCGTTCAATTGAATAATTCCAATGTAGAAGCATCAATCAATAGTTTTGTGGATTTAAACATTGGCATTGAGTACCGCTATTCCAAAACAGTTGCCTTGTTTTTGAACCTAAATAATCTTACCAACAACAAATACCAACGTTGGTTCGCACTTCCAGTATATGGATTTAACATATTGGGTGGTCTTGCCGTAAGTTTCTGATAAGCAAATATCAAAAGCCTAATTTGTAATTCCATTTGCGTAAAAACTGAAATTAACTTATTTTGCATATGAATGGAATTTGCAAAACACCCCATATGGCAGGTAATAGAGAAGCTTTTATATAAGCATGATTGCGTCATTATTCCCGGATTTGGCGGGTTTGTTTGCAATATGGAACATGCCCGAATAGATCAGGTTACCCATGTAATTATCCCTCCAGGCAAACACATTATATTCAACCCAAATTTAAAAACAAATGATGGCTTATTGATAGCCAATTTTGCCAGCAACCAAGATGTTTCATACACCGATGCTCTACATTCGATTGATAAATGGGTAGAAGCATTTAAATCACATTTATTGCAAGAAAAAAATTTAGAGATACCTCATTTTGGCAGGTTTAGGGTGAACGCAGAAGCCAACTATGTTTTCATTCCCGACCACGCAAATAGATACGATTTTAGAAGTTTTGGGCTTACGCCTCATCAAGCACAAGTTATTGGATCTCGTCAAATCAAAACAAGATCATCCCGCATTTTCAAAGAATTGAAACCTGCCAAACCAGCACGTTCAAAAAGCAGGTTGAAATTTTGGCAAACCACGTTAGCAGCAACATTATGTCTGCTATTGGTGGTAAATAGTTGGATCTACTTCGCTCAACCTGACAATCAAATTATAAGCAATAGTACGTTAAGCCTCACTTCGTGGTTTGATTCTGCTAAACATGACGATACAGCAACGCCAACTGAAGCTCCCATTGAATCAAGTGAAATGATTGTGGAACCTGTTGCTAAGGCAATTGTTGAACAACCAATTGTAGAACTTGTAGAAATCACAGAGTCAGCTAATCCGATTGACGTATTAAATAGCCTAACTATTGCACGTGCCAATTGGGCCTTTCCTCCTATAATGGAGCAACCGAAATTAACAACCTTAGAAGAAGAAATGCCAACAGCTAATGAAAAGACCTTAATAACTTTGCAAATCAACTATTATGTTATTGCAGGTGTATTTTGTGTTGAGAAAAACGCTGTGAATTATGTGAATGAATTGAAGCATAAAGGTATTGATGCGCAAGTGTTAGATAATCCTGCATTCAAATGCAACCGGGTAAGTATTGGTGGATTTGCTAGTAAGACCGATGCTGAAAAATATTTGCGAAAAGCAAAACAGGAAATTAATCCTGATGCATGGGTATTGGCAACCCAATAATCATTCTTCTCTCCCAATCATTTTTTCTTCGTATAACAATTTCTTTTCGGCTTCTAGCTGTTGCTTCATTTCTTCTTCTGAAAGTTTAATGATAGCTTGATCTTGCAATTGAGGCTGTCCAGCATTTACCCAAGCCGTGTACCAAAAACTTGCTACCATCAATACTGATTCGCGCATCCTGCGCTCCACTTGATCGCCTAGCATTTGGTGATAGGCCTGTGCATATCCCTTAGAGTATTGCTTGATTTTGGTTTGCCCCCTCATTTCATAAGTATATTTATTGTCCTGGCTAAATGAGGCATTAAGTTTCCTTTCAAAATCAAGCACCGAATCTTTAGCTGCAAAACTACCTTGCGAAGCCATCCAAGCAGCTTGTAATGTTTGGTCTAGGTATCGTGCTTTACCTACAAAAAAATCATAATTACTGCTATACAGTTCTGGCAAACGCGATTCCCAAAAGCCATGTATTCCATGTTGATTGGTAAGCTGTCCATTATAGTTCATTGTGGCATGTAAAGGCACATGCGCATCAGAAATATAATGTCCTATTTCAGCTGATACTCGCAATATTCGTTCTTTATCATTTTCTTTAAATGCTTTGGTCAAACGCAATACCATGATTTGTATATGCCAAGGTACAATGCCGTAAGCTTTCAAAGTATCTTCTGAATATTTTTTTACGGCATCATCCCACCTGAATGGAACGGTATCTATCGGAGCAGATTTTTCAAAATAATCCAAGTCAACATAATGCCGGCAAGCTTCATCTGGGTCGCTGTACCTTCTTTTGTCGGGGTCAACAGCATGCTCTGTAATGAAATCTATATTGGCTTTATAAAAACCGAACATCTCTGCTGGCAGCGCAAAAACAGCAAGTCTGTTAATGGCTTTGTGTGCAAAAAATCCCCACGAGAAACCATGGATGATAAACAGACAGCAGGCTATAGTAAGGCTAATTTTTTTCATGATTCACGGTTGGCTGTTTCAAGGGTAAATGCAGGCACACAACAACTCCAATATTCACAAGGCGTATCAAATGGGTTGGCATATTTTACTTTGGAGCCTTTACGTATTAATATACTTTCTCCAGCATTCAATACCACCACTTCATCATCCACTTCAAATTGTTTACGCCCGCTAATCACAATTGTCACTTCATCAAATTGTGGATATTGGTATGGCTCGCTCCATCCTACTGGTGCAATCATGTGGGCAATGGAAAAGCCTTTGTCGCCTGTGGTTGCCATTCCGTAATGTTCTTCAATCAATTTATTATCGGTCGTAGGCACTACAAATGGGTTATCTTGTTTGGTATATGGCATATTGCAACTAATTATTAGGTGTTGTAATTTTTTATTTGTGTTTCTATATAACTAATAATGGCATCTGTTTCATCATTCAAAAACCATTTTATACTGGTTGTTTTGCGAAACCATGTAAGCTGTTTTTTGGCATAGTTTCTTGAATGTTGTTTGATCTTTGCTACGGCATTTTCTTTTGATAGTTTCCCATCAAAATAATCGAAAAGCTCTGCATATCCCACCGTTTTCATGGCATATGTATTTCTGTAGGGTAGCATAGATCGTGCTTCATCCTCCAAGCCAGAGGCCATCATTTGGTCTACACGCAAATTTATTTTATTATATAAGGACTCCCTAGGCATATCTAGACCAATGATGATAGGTGTAAAATTTCGTAATAATTCTGTATCTGAAGGTGTAAAACCTGTTGCTATTTCAATGGCCCGCATAAGGCGCTGCGGATTGTGCATTTCTATATTTTCAGTTGCCGTTGGTGAAAGGCTCAATAGCCTTGTTTGCAATATGGTTATTCCAAATTCTGCATATTGCTGTTGCAATTCTTTTCTTAGCAGCTCATTTGCGGTAGGCAATGGATCAAAGCCTTCAAGCACCGCTTTTACGTACAATCCCGATCCGCCACAAAGGAGTATCAACTGATGATCTTGTAAATATGTATTGATAAATGATACAGCCTCTCGTTCAAAATCGCCTGCATTGTATGTTTCCCAAATAGATTTATTGTTGATGAAATAATGAGGTACTGCGGTCAATTCTGCTGCATTTGGCTTTGCCGTACCAATGGAAACTTCTTTATAAAATTGTCTAGAGTCGGCTGATACAATGACAGTTTTAAATTTTTGTGCAAGGTGGATGGTAAGGGTAGTTTTTCCCACAGCTGTTGGACCTACAATACACACCAAAAATCTATTCATGACATGCGAGTATAGAAATAAAAATACGTAAGTTCTAAAGCTCTATAGATGAAAAGCTTAATTTCCTGCTGCCTTTTTCAGAGTGAAGCCAAATGTGGTACCCTGCCCCACCGTACTACGTACATTAATAGTTTGCCCATGTGCTTCTATAATGTGTTTTACAATAGCCAATCCTAACCCGGTACCTCCTGGTCCGCCCTCGCGTGCGCGGCTTTTGTCAACACGGTAAAAACGTTCGAATATGCGGGGCAAATGTTCTTGTGTCATGCCCTCACCGTTGTCGCCAATTTCTACTAATGTATTTTGGTCCATATCATAATAAGCTGCTGTAGTAGTTCCCAAGTCTCTTCCGTATTTAATAGAGTTGAGAACAAGATTGACAATGACTTGTCGAATGCGATAACGATCGCCATATGCAAAGAATGGTTTGTTGCATCCATCTTTTATCAGCAAGGTAATGCCACGTTCTTTTGCCCTTACTTCAAATTGTTCGTATACATCTTTCACCAATGCGTTAATATCAAATCGCTCCAGCTCCATGAGAAGTTCACCTGACTCGAGTTGTGAGATGGCCAACAAATCGGCTACAAGATCGCTTAATCTATCTGCGCTGCGGGCTGCTTTTTGCAAAAAACGCACATTCACTTCGGGGTCATCAATGGCACCATCAATAAGGGTATGCAAATAACCCTGAATATTAAAAATTGGGGTTTTGAGTTCGTGCGATACATTGCCTAAAAATTCTTTTCTAAAGTCTGCAAGTTTTTTCAGTTGCTCCATCTGTTCTTTTTGGTCTCGTGCCCAACTGATTACCTCTTTATTCATATTGGAAATCGGGTCACTTCGCCAATCAAAATTACTTAATTTAGCATCGTATTTTTGGGTTTTGAGGCTATGGATGGTTTTGTATATGAGTTTTATTTTTTTGTAAATAAAAAACTCTAGTGAGTAGAAAAAAAGCAAAACCGAAAACAATAAAGTAGCAATGGCAGATATGAGGACATTGCTAAACGTAATATCCGCAACAAAGAAAGTAATGAGGCCTACAAACAATGCTAGAATAATAGAAATAACAAAGGCAATGAAAATAGGTTTCGGGTTTCTTATCATGCTTCAAACTTATAGCCAACGCCCTTTACGGTGCCAATGTATTCATCTCCAATTTTCTCGCGCAATTTACGAATGTGAACATCAATTGTTCTATCAACCACAAGCACTTCATCGCCCCACACTTTTTCTAAAATAAAATCGCGGGTAAAAACCTTACCGGGTTTACCAGCTAACAGGTAAAGCAATTCAAACTCTTTGCGTGCCAACTGAATTTTCGCACCATTTTTGTATACCAAAAAAGTTTCGCGATCTATGGTGATGTCTCCGGCTACGATTTTTGATTCTACAATTTCTTTCCCTTTTCTGCGCAATATGGCACTAATGCGACTTAGCAAAACCCTTGGCTTTATAGGTTTCGAAATATAATCATCTGCTCCAGCATTGAAACCTGCTATTTCAGAATACTCTTCGGCACGGGCTGTAAGGAACACAATAAATATTTTTTCCAGATCGGAATTAGATTTGATTTGTTTGCAAGCCTCTATCCCATCCATCACAGGCATCATCACATCCAGCAAAATCAAATCAGGCTTTACTTTTTTGGATACATCAATTGCTTCTTGACCATTGTGAGCTAAATGAACTTCATAACCTTCTTTTCTAAGATTATATTGAATAAACTCAAGAATATCAATTTCATCGTCAACAACCAAAATTTTGTAAGGGTTTTCCATATCTTTTTTTTGGTAACATTAGGATTACATTCTGTATTCAATATTAAGCTATATTTAAATTAATGTTAAGCACCATTAATTAATAATTGAAAATAGCTTTCAATTTTTGCTCAAGCGCTTCACCTCTAAGGTTTTTGCCTATAATTTTACCCTCAGCATCAATCAACATAGTAAAGGGTATACTTTCAATATTAAATTGTGGAACCACCGATGAATTCCATTTTTGCAAGTCGCTCACATGATTTGGCCATAGCAATTGGTCGGCATTGATGGCTTTCATCCAAGAATCTTTATTGTCGTCAAGCGACACACTGTAAATATCAAATCCTTTGTCTTTATATTTCTGATACATCTTTACCACGTTTGGATTTTCGCGCCTACAGGGACCACACCAACTTGCCCAAAAATCAATAAGTACATATTTTCCCCTGAGTGATGATAGTGCAATGGTTTTTCCATATGGATCTTGTAACACAATATCTGCTACCTGCTGGCCAGTGGCGGTACCTTTTAGCTTCACTACCCTTTTGTGTAAGTCTTGTGCATATTTAGAATCAGTGTAGCGGTTGTAAAACTTTTCATCTACTTTGTTGAAAAATTCGAAGTCGGCTTCAGGCATCAAAAAGTTGGTAACAAAATAAGGAACCAAGCCACTTTCAATTGACAATGTTTTTTCCTTAAGCTCATTGGTACGGGCATCCATCAAACCTTGATATTCTGTTTTAATTTTGTTTTCCATTTCAACAGTCATGGTTTTTTGTTGGGCCGCTTCTGTATATCTACGTTCCAATTCATTTACTTGCATCATGTATTTGTTATTCATTAAAATGATTTGACGCAATTGTTCGTTTTCTAATGTGCCAGATACGCCATAAGCTTCTGGTGTTTTTGAATCAATGGATAAGGTGGTTGTAGCACCAGAGTCGAGCAACAGTACAATTGCTGTATTGCTAAAACCAATAATGGCAAATGTAGGATGCGATACGCTGTTTTTAAATTCAAAATTGCCTTTGGCATCTACCAAAGTGGAGTCGATAAATTTTAGACCAGTTGTTGTGATTTCGCTTAATTGCAAAGCAGGACCGGTATAATTTTTAATATTGCCTTTAACCGAAAAGTTGCCTGGCTTTTCTTTTGACTGGCTGCAAGCTGAGCTTAGCAGCACAAATCCTACGATAAATAGGTATGATATTTTTTGCATTTTGTTATGATTTGTCTAATTGTTCTTTTACTAATTGATTGGCTATTTTTGGATCGGCTTTGCCTTTGCTTAGCTTCATTACTTCGCCCATAAACAAGCCGATAAGTGATGTTTTTCCTGCTTTGTATTCAGCTACTTTTTCAGGATACTTAGCCAAAGCCTGAGCTATAATTTTTTCCAATTCACCAGTATCATTGTCTTGGGTAAGATTTAATTTTTCTGACAAGGCTGCTGCTGACATATCAGGGTGCGCAATCATGGCAGGAAATAAATTTTTTGATGCCAATGAGTGACTTATTTTTCCTGCATCAATCAAGCCAATGATATCTGCAATTTTGGAAGGTGAAAGCACAAAGTCTTTGATATCAAGTGCATTTTCATTCAAGTAACCTTTTATTTGCACCATCAGCCAATTTGCTGCTGCTTTGATATTGTCGGTATGTTTCAACAATATTTCAAAATACTCGGCTACATACCTATTTTCGGTAAGCACTCCGGCATCATAGTCACTTAGTTTATATGCTGAGGTAAATTTTTGAAAAAGGGCTTTTGGCAAATCAGGCATTTGAGCCTTTACACTTTCAATATAGCTTGGTGTAATGCGCAAAGGTGGCAAATCAGGTTCGGGAAAGTAACGGTAATCGCTAGCTCCTTCTTTGGTACGCATCACGATAGTGATACCTTTGGTTGCCTCAAATGTGCGTGTTTCTTGGTAAATTTTTTCACCATTCTCCAATGCTTCTATTTGCCTTTTTATTTCAAAATCAATGGCTCGTTGCACGTTGCGAATAGAATTCATGTTTTTTACTTCCACCTTTGTACCATAACCTGAAGCACCTTTTTTCCTAACTGAAACATTGGCATCGCAGCGCATTGATCCTTCTTCCATATTGCCATCACATATTTCTAGGTATCGAACCAATTGGCGTATTTCAGTTAAATATTGATAAGCCTCTTCACCGGTTCGTATATCAGGTTCAGTTACAATTTCTATAAGCGGAGTACCTGCTCGGTTATAGTCAATTAATGTATCATACACATCTTGATCGTGCATGCTTTTACCTGTATCTTCCTCCATGTGTATGCGGGTAAGGTTGATGCGCTTCTCTGTATCATCTTTAAGTTTAATATCAATGTATCCATTGGTACATATTGGTGTTTTATCCTGAGTAATTTGATAGCCTTTAGGCAAATCTGCATAGAAATAATTTTTGCGTGCATAGTAATTATATTCGGCAATATCACATTGGCAGGCTATTCCCATTTTGATTGCAAATTTCACTGCCTCTAAATTATGTACAGGCAATGTACCTGGATGACCAAGAGTAATAGGGCTTACTTGTGTGTTTGGCGATGCACCATAATCTGTCGCATCATCACTATATGCTTTACTTTTAGTAAGCATTTGTGCATGTACTTCTAAACCAATTACGGGTTCGTATGCTGAATAGTCAATTTCCATGAAACCTAAAAATTACGTGCGAATGTAGCATTTCTATTGCATAACCGGCAATGCTTATTTATAGCTTTACACTTAGGCTGATACCATGTATAAATTGCGATGTTTGATAGCTTCCTACTTCGTTGATAAACATTTGCTTAGTTGATTCTGCAAATTTCGATTCTATCCGCAAGGCCATTTTGTCTTTCCACATTTTCACTTTTACATTAGCCGAAAAAGCATGCATCATAGAACCCCCTTGTTTGGGTATGTAAACCAATGCCTCATCAATATCTCTAAACCATTCGGCACGTGCCGCAACCGAAACCATTTGGGTGAGTTGGTAAGCTACCATCATATTGGTTTGAATCCAATATTTTTGCCAATCATCAATGCCTATGTCAAGCTGCGAGCGTAATTGAAGCCGCGAAGTGGGATTGTAAATCACATAAAAATCATGAAATGCACGATCAACTCGAATACTGTCGCTGTAGCCCAATCCATATATATAGGCTGCTCCATAAAAGTTACTATAGTTTAATAACAGCTGTTTGTTTTTTTTCCATGTCAGTTGTATGCCAACTGACAATCGATTTATTGAAAGGGGTTCCACAATATGTTGCCAACCATTGTTCACATTCAAGCTCATGTCCCATTTTTGGTTTTTTGATGTGTGAAACAACCGCACTCCTGACATGTAATATGGAGATAACTCTGAAGCAAAGGAACGGCTAAGTAGAAGATTATCCATTGAAGTGACACTTTCATAACCAAGATACGACTCAAAAACCCCTGCTTCGAGCCAAAAGGTCCCATCTTTTTTTAGCTTATATCCAATATTGGCTTCATAAATATATTGCGCCCATAGGGGTTCTGCAGCTAAATTGTACATGGCATAAGTACCGGCCATCAATCCAAGCGAACCACGCAAACGTTTATGCATATATTTTGCCCGCCCCATTATAATGTTAGGGCGCAACGCATCTGTAATTGAATGATTAAAACAAAATACTGGATTTAACTCTTGGTTTAAGGGCTTGGGATTACTAATGTTATAGTACATTTCTGCATACATATCGAAATGAAAACGGGAAGCAGAGTCTTGTGCCAAAGCAGATTTTGCGAACAAACCTAATGCCAAAGCTATGAAAAATACAGGCAATGAAAAAAAAGCGGTCTCGTCAGGAATCGAACCTGAATCTTGGGTTCCGGAGACCCAAATACTATCCGTTGTACTACGAGACCGTTTGATGGGTCAAATATAGGTTTCTAATCTAAATAAAACGATTGTCCCATTTCGGGAATCACCGATTGATGAATACCATTGTCTTCCAATCTTTTTTGCATTTCATCTAAGTTGTTGCCATCGCCATGCACCAGAAAAATATTTTTAAGTTGTGGCTGTACATGTGCATGGATATACGAAAATATTTCATCGCTATCAGGGTGCGAACTAAACACATCTGTATGCGCAATTTTCGAATATATTTGGTAGTCGCGGCCATTCATGCGCAGGTTTTTTTGCCCTTGCAACAAACGATGCCCTAGAGTACCTTCGGCACAATAGCCGGCAATGAGAATGGTACTAAAAGGGTTTTGCACATTATTGCGAACATGCTCTTGAATGCGACCGCCTTCAACCATACCTGCAGCAGAAATGATGATACAAGGCTCTGTATAATACATCAATTTTTCGTGGTCTTCGTAATCTTCTAACAATTCCAGTTGCTCAAAATCAAACAAGGCTCCGTGTTGTTCCATAAATGCTTTTGCTTCGTCATTCAATAACTCTGGGTATTTTTCATAAATATACGTTGAGCGAACTGCTAACGGACTGTCTACAAATACTTTTACAGGAGGCAACAATCCCTTGCGGTAAAGCTTGTGCAATGCAAACACGATTGATTGTGTACGACCCACACTAAATGCAGGGATAATGAGGCGACCACGCATACGCTCTACTTCGTCAAAATACTTGAGCAAATCGGTTTCAGCATGCACACCCGACTTGTGTTTTCGCCCCCCGTATGTGGTTTCTGTAATAAGGTAGTCTAGGTTTTTCATGACCACCGGAGTACGAATAAGTTCAGCATGGCTTCGGCCAATATCTCCACTAAAACCAATCCTTCTTGTGGTGTCATTCTCATCGTATTGAATAACCACACTGGCTGCGCCAAGTAAATGACCTGCCTCTATCAACTCAATACTTACTGTTGGTGATAGCTGAAATGGCTTACCGAAATTCAGTGTCACAAATTTGTCAAGTGCTATCTCTACTTCGCGGTCGCTGTATATGGGTGGAGCAATAAACTGTCGCCTATTTTTACCAGCCCTATTCAAACGTTGCTTATACTCATTTAGCTGAATATTGGCACTGTCAAACAACAGGTATTTTACCAAATCAAACGTAGGTGGTGTACACAGAATTTGTCCTTTAAATCCATCAGACACCAACTTTGGAATATTGCCCGAATGATCAATATGGGCGTGAGAAAGGACCAAGACATCTATATCGGCAGCACGAAACGGAAATTCAAAAGCATCAGCATTCAACTCACGCTTTTGCTCGTAGTTCATCCCACAATCCAATAAGATATTATAGCCATTGTCGAGGGTAAGCAAATGCATGCTCCCCGTCACCTGCCTAGCTGCTCCGTGAAAAGTTATTTTCATGTGTTAATCCGTTTCAAAATAAATTAGGTTGCAAATGTGCGGTATTCATGATTTAAAACAAATGATTAGTTTCGCTAAATGAATATCTACCACTTAGAAAAAGAAAACTCTATTATACAGCAATTTGTTTCGGAGTTGCGAGATGTAGCCATACAAAAAGACCGTATGCGTTTTCGCAAAAACATTGAGCGTATCGGACAAGTTATGGCCTACGAATTAAGCAAAACGCTGACTTATCAAGCCAAAGATGTTGCGACTCCACTTGGACAAAAACAAGTGAATGTGCTGAGCGAGCATCCAGTTTTGCTTACTATTTTAAGAGCCGGTCTGAGTATGCACCAAGGCGTACTTTCTTTTTTCGACCAATCTGATTGTGGATTTATTTCGGCCTACCGCAACCAACTTGATGAAGAACATTTTGAAATTATTTCAAAATATATGGCTACGCCTGATCTAACCAACCGCACCGTGGTATTGATTGACCCGATGTTGGCTACGGGTTTATCTATTGAAACTGCCTACAAATGTTTACTTGCGCATGGCCAACCTAAATCGCTTCACATCATTTGCTTGTTAGCCAGCAAAGCAGGTGTGGCTTACCTTACGGAAAAATTACCCTTTGCAACCTTGTGGATTGCCGCACTTGATGACGATATTGACGAACACAAATACATCATTCCTGGCTTGGGCGATGCAGGTGATTTGTCATTTGGAATAAAATTGTAACTTGACCCACTTTAAAACCAAGCATAATTGTAATGAAATACCTTTTATTTTTTATCCCACTTCTGTTTCTTAGCACTTTTGTCAAAGCCCAATCGGTAGCATTGCCCGATGATAAAGCATCAGTAAACCCAGCAAATAGTGGCAATTTGAGTCCACAGCCTGCCGCATCTGTACCTTTTACCTACGTAAACAAAGAATGGCTCGAAGAACGTTTTAACCAAATGAGTGACAGCACCTATGTAATTAATTTTTGGGCCACCTGGTGTAAACCTTGCGTAGAAGAGCTTCCTATATTTAATTTGGTACGCGATGGATTTGTAGGACAAAATGTAACCGTACTCTTGATAAGTACCGACAGCAAAAAAATTCGCGATACCAAATTGGCTACTTTTATTACAGAAAAAGACATCCGCTCACAAGTACTATGGATGAATGAATCAAACCCAAATGATTGGATAAATACAGTGAACCCAAATTGGAGTGGAGCTATTCCTGCCACCTTGGTTTTTAACAAACACAATGGATACATGTGGTTTCAAGAAGGCGAAGTTACCATTGGCGACATACAGCTAAAAATATTAGAAGCACAAAAAAATCCATATTAATAAAAACATAATAACATGAAAAAAATAATCCTGATTACCGTATTGGCTTTTGCATTAAGCGCCTTCCAAACCCCTGCGCCTATGGGTTATCAACCTGGTGATATTGCAGCTGATTTTTCACTAAAAAATATTGATGGAAAAATGGTTTCATTGGCCAACTACAAATCAGCCAAAGGATTTATTATTGTATTCACCTGCAACCATTGTCCTTTTGCCAAAGCATACGAAAACCGCATGATAGACTTGCACAAAAAATATGCAGCCAAAGGATTTCCGGTAATTGCTATCAACCCCAACGATCCTGCACGCGAACCAGAGGATTCATATCAAAACATGCAAAAACGTGCGAAAGAAATGAAATATGGATTTCCGTATTTAATTGATGAAACACAAGGCACGGCTAAAATCTACGGAGCCACCCGAACCCCTCATGTATATGTATTGAAAAAAGGCGATAAAGGACTTACTGTTCAATATATTGGGGCCATTGACGACAACTACGAAGACCCATCACAGGTAAAATCCAAATACGTTGAGCAAGCTGTTGATGCACTACTTAGCAACAAAGCTGTAACCACTACAAGTACAAAAGCGATTGGTTGTGGAATTAAGTGGAGAAGATGAGTTCGAATTACGAAGCATTAATATCAGAAGAAAAGAAATGAACAACAACTTACAGAGCTAGATGACAGATAGGTCAATATCCATTAGAGGTAAAATATAAATTTGAGTATTTTATCTATTTAATTATTACTATAAATTAATCGCTTAATGTAAGCACGTTTATTAATTAAATTGTAAGTAACAAAATTTATAAAAGTCAGCAGCTTAAATATAAATGACCAATCATTAATTCTTTGCATACCTTCGTTATTGAACTTAGTGTGTAATCAATTAATAATTTATGTTTAGCTGCCCTATTTGTAATCAAGCCGGTGCTTCATTTTATATTACAACCAGTGCATTAATGCACAAAAAAAATAATGAACAGTATCATTTTTATAAATGCAATCAATGCGAATTGGTATTTTTATCCAATCCTGTTTCAGAAAAAAATTTAGCCACTTACTATACCGAAAACTATCTACCTTATAAAGGATCGAAAGCATGGGGAAAGTTCGCTTCCTTTGTTGATAAAAGCCAAAAGCAACTTGATATCAGACGGGTTCGCTTTGTAAAAAGATGGGTTGGCGCAAATAATAAACAGGTGCGTATTTTAGATGTGGGTTGTGGTAATCCCACATTTTTAGAAGTTTTGCAAAAACAACTTAACTTTTCATGTACCGGAATTGATTTTTCGGATGCAGGATGGGAAAATAAAAAAGTAGAAAACATCACGTTAGTCAATTCGTCAATCGAAGCATTTGACACAATAAATAAATTCGATATCATTACGCTATGGCATTATTTGGAGCATGATTACCAACCAATAGAAACTATTGAAAAACTATATGGCTTATTGGAACCTGGGGGCAAACTAATAATCGAAGTTCCCGATTACAAGAGCCTTACTGCTAAAATACAAAAACAATATTGGCAAGGTTGGCATAGTCCACGTCACTTATCCTTATTTTCTCAAAAGAGTTTTGAAGTTTTGTTTGACAAAAAGAAATGGAATATTGTGAAATACTTACGGCTGGGAACATTAGACGCCTTTACCCTATGGTGGTTGGGAATAATGGAGAAAAAAAGCATCAATTGGTCGGGAAATATGGAAAAAGAATTTTGGCCACTTGTATTCCGTAAGGTATATACAATACCCCTATTTGTTTTCGAAAAATTGTTACCATTCGGTATCCAACTCATTGTGGTAGAAAAAAAATAATTTTGTTTTGATAAGAATAACTTCCTATTTCAAATCTATATATATAAATGAATCAAATTACAACCTGTACATTCTTTAAATTAGAGGGTTTGAGAAATAAATTGTGGGCATTTACCCAAATGCAATTCGGCCACAAATCTATAAAGGGAGCAGATGGATTGGTTTTCTATAAATTATTAGGCTCCGGAGCAAAGAATGGATTTAGTGCAATACCCAACTTTGGCACTTACGTTTTGTTGTGTGTTTGGAAATCTGAAGAAGCAGCTAATCAATTTTTAACTACAAAAAACTACTTAAAAAAATACCAATCAAAAAGTACAGAATATTTTACGGTTTATGCTCAAGCAGCTGAGGTACATGGCAAATGGGATGGAATGCAACCTTTCGAGCAATCTGCCCAATTGGTAGCAGATAAACCTGTAATGGTTTTAACAAGGGCCACAATCCGTTTCTCGAAACTGCTTTCGTTTTGGAGCAAAGTGGGCAAAGTGAGTAAAAGCTTAGAAAATTACACGGGACTAGTATTATCCATTGGTGTGGGCGAATGGCCTTTGATACAGCAAGCAACCTTAAGCGTATGGAAGACTAAAGCAGAAATGATGGATTATGCCTATAAAAATCAACATCATAAGGAAGTTGTGCAACTCACCCGAAAACTCAATTGGTATAATGAGGAAATGTTTGCCCGATTTGTTCCTTACAAGTTTCATGGCAAGTGGAACGGCAAAATGATGGAACAGCTGCTGAATACATTGTAACCTCTTTTCAATATCCAATTTTTATCAAATATGTCAGTGGCACGTTCCCTCGTTTAAAGTAAATCCGCAATAAAAACGCATCATTGTAAACTTAAATAGGTATTCTATGTTTACTTGTGATTAATCCGAAATGGATTAGTTTGATAAAAATGCTAAATATTTTCAATCATTTACTTACTGACAAGTTCAGGGAAAAACTAGAGCAAACCACAATTTGGATTGCAATAATCAGTTTTCTCTTACACTTATCTGTAATTTTTTTGGTAAGCGAAGATATCATTCACCTTAATTCCAAACTCACTAAAAATCCAATATCTGCTGTTTACACCCCTTTCTCTTTTATTCTTGTTTATGAAGTTTTTCTTTTGGTTTATTATTTACCAAAATCCACCTCTACATACATAGGTAAGCAATACGAAATCATCACCCTCATAGTAATCCGTAGAATTTTCAAAGACATTGGGAATATTGAAATGTCTTCCAACTGGTTTAATCTTCAAAATGACCTTCAGTTTACCTATGATTTGGCAACGGCCATTATTCTATTTTTCTTAATTCAACAATTTTACCGCAACCTCGAGAAATTCTCACTGAACAGCAGCACAAACAAAAGCGAAGTTGAAAAGCTACGAATTGGCACATTTATACAACTGAAGAATATCATTGCAAAAGTATTGATACCTATAGTTATCATCCTTGCTTTATACTCGTTTGCACAATGGATTATTATAAGTAATCAAAGCAATTGGAACGATATCACCACATTTAAGTACATCAACAATGTATTTTTTGAAGACTTTTTTATTCTCCTAATCATCATTGATGTGCTATTGCTTTTGTTTTCATTTTTCTATTCAGACAGTTTTCATACCATCATTCGTAATTCAGGCTTTGTCATCTCTACAATACTGATCAAATTGTCATTTTCGGTGGAAGGATTAATTAATAATGCACTCATAATTAGTGCAGTTGTATTTGGGTACTTAATATTGCTCATACACAATTCCTATAAAAATACAGATAAACATACACAGACGAATAGCTAAAGTTACAAATTTACTTTACAACCCACGTCTGCTTCTTTTTCCTTATAAATAGACTTAAAAAAGAGGTTAAAGTCTGTCCTATATTATTAACTAAACCTAATATCATTTTTATTTTGCACATTAAAACTAACTTAAATTTTTTGATTAAATAAAAGTTAACCTGTGAATAAAAAACAGTAAACTATCAGGAATAACAAGCCTTTAGAGACTGTTTAAGTTTAATTAAACAAAAATAATATGTCTTAAACAAACAAAATATAAAAACTTTTAAAGAACTCATCTTGTTCAAGTCTTCGTAACAATAATTAAACAAATAAACATGGAACACTTAAAAATCGCTAGTGATAATTATGTGGCATTCACATTTTTTATCGGAACTATGGCCATGATGGCCGCATCTGTATTCTTCTTTTTTGAGTTAGGCAACACTTCTCAAAAATGGCGCACTTCAGTCCTTGTTTCTGGACTTATTACCTTTATCGCAGCAGTACATTACTACTACATGAGAGGTTACAATTTAGAAACTGGTGATTCTCCAACCTTCTTCCGTTATGTAGATTGGATATTGACAGTGCCATTAATGTGTGTTGAGTTTTATTTAATCACCAAAAAAGCGGGTGCTAAGATTGGGTTATTATGGAAACTTATTTTTGCATCACTTGTGATGTTGGTTACTGGTTATGTAGGTGAAGTTTTAGACAGAGACGGAAGTGTATTGTGGGGAGTTTTATCTGGTATCGCTTATTTCTACATTGTTTATTTGGTATGGTTTGGAGAAGTTGCGCAACTTTCGCAAAATGCAGGTGCACAAGTAGCCAAAGCAACCAAGATTTTAGGATGGTTTGTTCTAGTGGGATGGGCTATTTATCCACTAGGTTACATTTTGGGAACTCCAGGTGGATTATTTGGAATGCAATTAGTATCAGATACTACTGCAGCACTCAAAGCTATGGACATCGTTTACAATATTGCAGATGCCATTAACAAAATTGGTTTTGGTTTAGTAATTTATGCTTTAAGCAGAACTGAAGACTAATCCTTTACAAAAGAAATTGAAGAAGACATCTGTTTATTATAACAGGTGTCTTCTTTTTTTAAACTAACACTACAATCATGAAAAGTAATATGAACATCGAAGTTGACTTCCTATTTATTGGATTAGGAGCAGCCAATTCTTTGTTGTTGCTTAACTTGTTTGAAAAAGGCCTATTGAAGGATAAAAAGATTGCTGTAATTGAACCTAGTAGCAAAAATGTAAATGACAGAACCTTCTGTTTCTGGACAAGTGAAGAAGAAGTATCTGAACTAAATCTTCAACAACTCATCAGTTCATCATGGAGCCACATTAACGTGAATGGCTTGAAACAGCACATCACTCCCCTAAATTATTTCCATATCAAGGGAATAGATTTATACAACAAAGCCAAAGAAATCCTAAAGAAGGAAACAACTCAATTCTACACAACCTCACTTAGCAACGAACCAAACATACTCAACAACAACTCATATCAGGTTGATGTAGGAAATGACAAAATAATTGCCCAAAAAGTATTCGACAGCCGACCACCTATATTTTCTCCACCTAAAAACAACCAAAGCCATTTGTACCAATCTTTTTATGGTTGGGAAATTCAAACAACAAATGCTGAATTTGATACTAGCACAGCAACGATGATGGATTTTGACATTGCACAAAATGATGCATGCCAATTTATGTATATACTCCCATTCACAGATCGCACTGCGCTATTTGAAATTACTAGATTTGGTAAAGAGATTATCTCCAAGCATGATGCCGAAATCATATTTAAAGAGTATATCCAAAAATTGGGAATCAACTATACTATTTTAGACAAAGAGATAGGTGTGGTTCCAATGTCTTCGGCAACAATAGCCAATAATCATTATGGAGCAAATTGGTTATATACGGGTGCAAAAGCAAATATGATAAAACCCTCAACTGGATATGCTTTTCATGCTATGGCTAAAGATGCTAAAAGCCTAGCCGAGGCAATCCAAAAAGGAGAATTATATAAACGCAATAATCGTATTTCTAGATTTAAATTCTACGATAGGTTATTACTTAAAATTTTAGAATTATCACCCAGCCGAGGCAAAGAAATTTTTCAATGCTTATTCACAAATATTCCCATCTCTAAGGTTCTCACTTTTTTAAATGAAAAAACAAGTATACCTAACGAGATTCATATTTTTTCGAAACTCCCTATCGCACTTTTTTTAAAAACCGCAGTAAAAGATGTGAGCTACAAAATATCTGCACTCACCCCCACTTTAGCTGCACTTCTCTTCACACTCGCATCTTTGTTTTTGCACATAAATCAATGGCAAGAAGTACTTTGGATTTTCTTAGGTTTGGGCTTTTTAACAATTGGTTTATCACATGGTGCAGTTGATCATTTAACCGATCAGAAAATTAACGGGCAGAGGCAATTTATCAAATTTATTGCAGCCTATCTTGCCAAAGGCGCTTTGTTAGGCGCTATTTGGTTTATCCTACCCGATTTGGCATTAATTACATTTATTGCATACTCGGCTTGGCATTTCGGACAAGCTGATACCAATGAGTGGAATTTAAAACAAGGCCCTAATTCTTTTTTGTGGGGACTATCGGTGCTTGCGCTCATTTTGATTTTCCATTTCGAAGAAACACTTTCAGTTCTTGAACACATAAAAGGTTTGAAACTTAACACCTATTTACAAACATTAACCCAACCAATAATATTGTATTCGAAACTTATCGTTTCTATGCTTTCAATATTGATGATTGTTTACAATAAGTCTAAGCGCATGGCTCTAACTTTCAGCTACCTCCTTATTTCAAGTATGTTGCCATTACTAGTTTCATTTGGCATATACTTTGTTATTCAACACAGCTTTCATGGATGGAGCCATTTAAAAACAGCATTAAAAACCAATACGTATCAACTTTGGAAAAAATCGCTTCCATTTAGCATGGGTGGTGCATTTATAATCGTTGCATTTATGTTGCTAAACCGTGCAGATTATATTAGCATTTTCTTTATTCTACTTTCTTGCATCAGCATTCCACATGTATTAAGTATGGACCTTTTTTACAAAAAAAATAGGGTTCAGTTGTAGATTTCTCTATTCGTTTTGCAAAAGCATAATGCTTTCACCCTATCCTTCATGTTGTTAAGCACAAGCATTAAAAAAGTATATTGTTGAGATACGTAACTTTTGTTACCAATTGTGAAAACTCATTTACGTATTGTTGTTTAATAATTATCAACTTTAATGAGAAAAAAACTGTCAATATTATGGATGCTATTTATTTCTGGCACATCATTATATGCACAAACCTCTCCTTTCAATGTATATATTGAATCTATTAGCATTTCCGAACTTGGGGGAATACAATCCTACGCATTTGGTCAGCACGATGGAAAATGGCTAATCATTGGTGGCCGGCTTGATGGGCTACACCGAAGACAACCCTTCGCAGCATTTGATGTAGCAGGAAATAATAACCAGCTTATTGTAATTGATCCAGTTATGAAACAAAAATGGGCCGCACCATTAACTTCACTTTCTGTAGCGTTGCAAGAACAATTAAGTTCTACGAACATGGAGTTTCACCAAGATGGGAAATACCTTTATTTGGTTGGTGGATATGGATTCCACACAGCCACTTCCAGCCGAAAAACATTTGATAAATTAACAGCCGTTGACGTACCTGCTGTTATCAATGCAGTGGTCATGGGTACATCATTTACTAGTTATTTTCGCCAAATTAGCGACACATCTTTTGCAGTAACAGGTGGGCACTTAAAAAAAATCAATAATACTTACTACCTTATTGGGGGCAATAGATTTGATGGAAACTATAATCCAATGGGTAATGCAACTTATACACAAGTATATACAGATGCCATTCGCAAATTTAATATATTGGATAACGGCACTACAGTAAACATAAATCATCTGCCAACCATTACTGATGCAACTAACCTGCACCGAAGAGATTACAATGCAGTACCACAGATAATGCCTAATGGTAACGAGGGCTTAACTGCTTTCTCAGGTGTTTTTCAACCTACCGCCAATATCCCATTTCTAAATTGTGTAAACATTGATAGTGCTAGCTATTGGGTAAACAATGCTTTCCAACAATATTACAATCACTACCACTGTGGGGTTTTGCCTTTATACTCAGCAAAAGAAAATGAAATGCACAATGTGTTTTTTGGTGGCATCGCACAGTATTATGACAGCGCAGGCATATTGGTTCAGGATAATAATGTGCCGTTTGTGAAAACCATCGCACGGGTAACCAGAACTGCAGATGGCGCAATGGCTGAATACAAACTACCAAATGAAATGCCAACATTGCTTGGTGCCAGTGCCGAATTTATCCCTTTACCAACAGTTCCTCAATACAACAATGAAGTATTTAAACTTGATAGCATAACAGCTGATAGCACTTTGGTTGGGTATATATTTGGAGGAATAAGCAGCACCGCTGCAAATATTTTCTTTACCAATACCGGCACTCAAAGCATTGCGAGCAGCCAAATATTTAAAGTTTACGTTATTAAAAATAACCCTGTTGGAATTCATGAATTGAACACACATAGCAATGGCAGCTTAAAAATTAAGGTTTTTCCTAATCCCAACGATGGAAACTTTATGGTTAAATTTTATTTAAACAAACCTACAACAACTAAAATCTCAATTTATGATGTGAATGGAAAATTGATGGAGGAAAATGTTATGACCGATGTGAAGATTGGAGAAAATAATTTTGTGCGAAAAAACAATGGACCACAATTAATTGGAAACTTCATACTGAAAATTGAAACCCTTTATGAAAAAGCGGCCATCAGAATCGTGATTAAATAATAGTACTATAAATTACCTTTTTTTGTTTTTGGCAGATAAGTAAAAATAAAGTAAAACTCAATAAAGTCTATATTGTTGAAAAGGTAAAGTTATATTTGCTGCGAAATGAAACTGAGGATATACATTTTATTTGCCTTCTTGCTGTGTCAGGCATACGCCTCATATTCAAATGTCGCTTTCAATTCACAAGTTGCTGATTATAAATCTACTAATTTGGCTTTCGACAACAAAGAAGAAATTCCAAATGGCGATAAAATGTGTGTTGAACGAGAGCTAAACGAAGAAGATGATGCAAAATGTTGCCGCTAGCTAAGCTAGAAGAAAAGCAACGTATTTTAGATGGTAAACTAAATTCATTGGACTCAACCCTCAATGTAGAAATGTCAAAAGTAATGCTATTGGACACCTTAATTACAAAAGAAAAAGCCATGCTTGATTCAATAATTAATATCGAACATAAAATATTGGGAAAATAGTTTACAGTTTTTTTCCTCTTTATATTTAATTTACTTGTTTGGGTAAATTAAATATAAAGAGTTCTCTCATAAGTCCGAATAACTTATCAGTAAGAAAATGAAGTTGGGGTCGAAAAAGCCTTTTGATCAATCCGATTTTCAGGGTACTTACAGAATTCTTTTGGGCCCATCTATTCACCTTAATCGCGTACATCAACTTACCATATTTTGTACTTATGCAGTTGTTTTACAAAGTGGCTAATGAATAGTAGTCGAAATAGGTGAATTTGCTTAATGTAGTTGTCTACCGCTGAAGAATAATAAAATACTGTCCGAAGAGAAGTAAAGCGTATATTTGATAAGGTTTCATAGGATGAGGCCTGTGATATCAATATTTAGTATAATAAATGTATTACACTAAATGAATAACTATTATAAATATGCAACTGTCTTTCCAAAAAATATTTTACGTACTGGCCACTCTATTTGCTTTTTTGGCGGTACTTATTTTGGCCAAATCGGTTCTTATTCCACTCGCTTTTGCCCTTTTAATTTCGTTTATCCTTTTTCCAATATGCCGAAAAATTGAGTCGTGGCGAGCAGGCAAGGTATTGGCAACTTCGCTTTCCATGCTTTCATTGTTTCTTGTTGTTGGAGGTATCGTTCTTATTTTATCCAATAGCATCATGAATCAAACTGAAAACATCACTGATTTTAAAGATAAAATAATTAGACTATTTGCTGATATAACTATATACACGAATAAAAACTTGGGGTTCGTAGGTACGCTGGAGACAGGTGAGTTATATGAAAAACTAAAAAGTTGGTTGAATATTTCATGGGGCTCACTCTTAAGTCAAACATTCAGCAGCACATCTGAATTCTTACTTGGACTTGTAACAGCCATGGTATTTACCTTCTTGATATTAATCTATAGAAAAGGATTGGTTCATGCGTTTATTCATTTTTATCCTCAGGAAAATAGAAAAAAGGCCTTTGAGATGTTTAAATCCATTCAGCAGGTTGGCCAACAATACCTTTCTGGATTGCTTATGATTGTGCTCATATTAGGCTGCTTAAATAGTTTAGGGTTATGGATTATTGGAATTGATAATCCATTGTTATTTGGTTTTTTAGCTGCGGTATTGGCAATTATCCCATATGTTGGAACATTATTAGGTGCAGCCATTCCTATTGTGTATGCATTCATGACGTATGATTCATTATGGATGCCAATTTCTATTGCACTTTTTTACTCATTCATCCAGTTTGTTGACAACAATTTTCTAACTCCCAAAATTGTAGGAGGAAACCTAAAAATTAATGCACTCACTTCCATTTTGAGTATCATCATTGGTGCTTCTGTTTGGGGTGTAGCCGGAATGATTTTGTTTTTGCCTTTAGCTGCGATGTTCAAAGTAGTTTGTGAACAATACATTGAACTTAAGCCCATAGCTTTGCTGCTTGGCGATTCAGTTATGGATGAAAATAAAAAGAAAAAAAATAAAATAGACTTTTGGCCCAACAGGCTAAAAAAATAACTGCATCAAAGTTTCAACGTAACAATACTTACGCCATCTCCTCCCATTTCGATGTGTTCATCTGCAATAGATTCAACCATGCCTGATTTACGCAACCACTCGCGTACCAACTTACGTAAAATTCCATATCCTTTTCCATGCACAATGCGCACTTGTTTGAAACCTAATAAATAGGCATCATCCATATACTCTTGCAACTTCCGAATGGCATCTTCTCCCCTTACACCAATCAGGTTAAGTTCGGTTTGAAAATGTTGGATTTTAGTATTCAAATCCATTGGCGATTTTGCAATTGTTTTATTTTTATCGGCAACGGTTGAAATCTCTAGCCTGTCCGTATCTACCCATGTTTGTATGAATCCAAAACTTACAAGGGCTTTTCCTTTTTTAAGTTCCAATATTTCACCCGGTTCACTTTGCCCGCTCATCTTCACTGTCATGCCTATTGCGATAGAATGAATCGGTTTGGGTTTGGGTTTTTCAGCAGGGGCTTCGGTTATTTTTAGCTTTTCGGTTTCCTGCTTAATGTCTTGCCTCACTTTTCTGATGGTTTCGGTATCTGCTTTTTTCTCTTTGATTTCACGAATGGTATTTTCAATACGGCTATTGGCCTCGCTAATCAATGAGCGTGCTTCGTGCTTAGCGGCTGCTATCAATTTTTTCTTTTGTGTTTCAATCTCTTTTGTCAGCAACTCATACTTTTCCAACATCGTTTGCGCTTCTATATCCCGTTTCTCAAAACGTTGTTTGAGTTCGCTCACATGTTTCTTCTCACGCTCCAATTCAATCAGCAAATCATCTACCCTTTTTTGTTTATCACCTATCTTGCTTTTTGCATACTGCAATACATCATCAGGCAAACCGGTTTTTTGAGCTATTTCAAATGCATAAGAGCTTCCGGGTTTGCCTTGCTCGAGTATGTATAATGGAATAAGATTTACATTATCAAATAACATGCTTGCATTTTGGATAAACTGCGTATTGGATGCATAATTTTTCAAGTTACTGTAGTGGGTTGTTACCACACCATATGCTCCTTTTCGCATCAATTTATCCAATATTGCTTCTGCCAGTGGTCCTCCAAACTGTGGGTCGGTACCGGTTCCAAATTCATCAATCAAAAACAGTGTTTTGGCATTCACAAAATCGGTAAAATATTTCATGTGCTTGAGGTGTGAGCTGTAAGTACTCAAATCATTTTCTATTGATTGCTCGTCACCAATATCAACCATTAAATCGCTAAACACATATATTTCACTATTTGGTGAAGCTGGAATTAACAAACCACACTGAGCCATATACTGCAATAACCCAACTGTTTTCAGACATACAGATTTACCTCCGGCATTTGGCCCCGATATCACCACAATGCGGCTATCTCTATTCATCACTATATTGAGCGGAACAACTTCCTGTTTATTTTTCTGCAAGCGCATTTTAAGCAAGGGGTGAAATGCTTTCTGCAAATGCAAGACGGGATGTTTGGTGAGCACTGGCATGTTTGCGTCCAATTGCATTGCAAGCAATGCTTTTGCCCTAATGAAATCTGCAATTCCCATCTTCTGGGTATACTTGGCCAACTCGGGCAAATCAGGCCTCAGGCGTGAGGTTAACTCTGTCAATATGCGTTCTCTTTCCCTGCGATAGGCAATTTGCAATTCACGCAATATGTTATTCAAATCAAATACTTCAGTAGGCTCTATAAAAATGGTTTGCCCAGTTGCTGATTCATCGTGCACAAACCCCACTACATGTTTTTTATGATCGGCCAAAACAGGCAATACCAAACGTCCGTCTCTAACCGTAATGCCCGTATCGCCTAAATAATTCAGTTCGTAGTATTTCTCATAAAGCTTATTAATTCGCCTTCTAATTTCTTTTTCTTTATCTGCAATTTGGCTCGAAAGCTTTGAAAGTTCGGGCGATGCATTAGGCCTGATAATGCCTTCTTCATCAATCACTTTCTCAATATTTTTGATGATATGTGGCTGAAGTGTGATGCCTCCAAAAATTTGAAAAAGCTCTGGATAATTTTCACTACGGTCTTCGAAATATTTACATATTTGAGTAAAAGTGCGCATCATAAGTAAAATGTGATGCAGTTCATCTTCAATCAAAAACATTCCCTCTAGCGAAGCCTTTTTTAAGTAAATGTCAATTGGGTAAAAATGTTCTGACGGAAATGGCTTGTCTGTTGAAAGTATGCTAACAAATTCGTGTGTTTGCCTAAGCATCATTTCTACCCTATCATTTTTGGTAGTGAAACGGATTTGCGAAACGTATTGCTGCCCCAGTGGCGAAATACACAAATCGTTTAGTCGGGTTCTTATTTGATCAAACTCGAGCTTATGCTCAAGGTTTTGTGGGTATGGCATTAAATTTACCTTCGTTAGTTAGTGATATATTATCAGGAATTCGTGAGTAGGATGCCTCCATTTGCGACAATTGATTTATGATATCCGCATAAATAGAGTCCATTTGTGGCATATCTGTTTTATAATACGCAAAATTGCTTCTGATTGTTTCTTCGCTATGATTAAATTTCTTAAAAATAGCTTCATAAAATCCTTGTCGAAGGGCGGATGCCGAATCTGATGGCAATGCTTTGTCTGTAATAATTACATCTGCCAAATGAATATCGGTTAGTATCTTAGCCATTTCAGAGCGAGTAAGCAACGTATCGGGTTGTGATACTGTCATTTTTTTTTCGCCTCCAGAACAACCAAAAAGCAAAATAGCAAGAATGGCAGTGTATGTATATGTTTGTAAAAATTTCATATCATGAGTATTGGTGCAAATATTGAAAAAATAAAGCAGGAAATACCTTCCGAAGTAATATTGGTTGCTGTAAGCAAAACCAAACCCGCCTCCTACATACAAGAAGCCTATGAATCAGGACATAGGCACTTTGGAGAAAATAAAGTACAAGAGCTGGTTGCCAAAGCTGCTGAACTCCCAAATGACATCCATTGGCATGTAATTGGTCACCTGCAGACCAACAAGGTAAAATACATTGCTCCATTTGTTTACCTCATCCATTCGGTTGACAGCCTAAAATTGTTGGAAGAAATTAACAAGCATGCATTGAAACATAACCGCATTATTGATTGCTTGTTGCAGGTATACATTGCCAAAGAGGAAACAAAGTTTGGACTCGACCAACAAGAGCTAACGGAGTTATTAGCTTCATCAACATCATTGAGTGGCATTCGTATACGCGGACTAATGGGTATGGCAAGCAATAGCGATGATATGCATATGGTAGCTGCTGAATTCAAACACCTTAAAACCCTGTTTGATTCCAAAGCCGCTGAACTAAAATCAGCTGATTTTAATATACTATCAATGGGTATGAGTAGTGACTATGAAATTGCCATTTCTAACGGGAGCAACATGATACGCATAGGTAGCACCATATTTGGAGAAAGAACAAACCCATGACAAAAAAAGTGTTGCAACAGTTAAAACAAGAAATGGCTGATCAATCTAACGAAGCCATTGCCTTATCAACGCAGCGTTTTTTCAAGAACGAGATTCAGTGTATTGGCATTAAAGCAGCTGACTTGAAACTGCTCAGCAGAAAATATTACCGATTATTGGACAAACCCTCAAAAGTTGATGTATTTAAACTTTGCGAAATCCTATGGAAATCAGGCATACAAGAAGAAGCGATGGTTGCATGTGATTGGTCGTATAGGCAAAAGAAAAACTTTTTAGAAAATGACCTTCCCATTTTTGAAAAATGGATAACGAAATACATTACCAATTGGGCTACGTGTGATACTTTTTGCAACCACAGCGTTGGCTCGTACATCATGCAATACCCTGACTCATTGCCTAAACTGTTTGCTTGGGCAAAAAGCAAAAATACCTGGATGCGAAGGGCTGCTGCCGTATCGCTCATTATACCCGGCAAAAGGGGATTGTTTACAAATGAAATATTAAAAATTGCCTCTATTCTTCTAAAAGACCCGGATGACATGGTGCAGAAAGGATATGGATGGATGCTAAAAGTAAGTTTTGAAAAACAGCCTGACCGAATTATAGATTTTGTGCTGCAAAACAAACAAAAAATGCCGCGAACAGCATTGCGATATGCCATAGAAAAATGGCCCGCTAATTTGAAAATTCAGGCAATGGCAAAGTAATTACAGTTTTACTTCTTTGGGCACAAATCCCTCAATACTTCCATTGTTGCGAATAAGGTCGCGAACAACTGATGAGCTTATTGGGGTATATGCTGGGTCGCACATTAAGAAAACAGTTTCCGCCTCATTATAAACCAGCTTATTCATTTGGGCAATGTTTTTTTCATAATCAAAATCGGCCATATTGCGCAGGCCACGTAAGACAAAATTCGCCCCTATCTCTCTGCAGAAGTCTACAGTTAATCCATCGTATGTAGCTACACTTACTTTGGTATGGGCTTTAAAAATATCTCGAATCCATTGCTCACGTTTTTCTAGTGGAAACAAGGTAGCTTTGCTGCTGTTTTTTCCTATACCCACCACTATTTCGTCAAATAAGTTCATAGCCCGTTCTATGATATTAACGTGTCCAACCGTAATCGGATCAAATGTGCCTGGAAATAGTGCTTTGCGTCTGATGGGTGCTGTCATAGTTATATGCGTTTACGAAAATCTGAAAAAAGAAAAGGCAGATTGACCATAGGTTCTTTTATCAAAAAAACCGATTTGTAGTTGCATTTCCAAATTGGTATCATGTTCAATTATAAGTAAGCCATTGGATTTGAGTAGTTGCTTATTTAAAACAATGCTTGGAATGTCCAAAATGCGATGCAGTGCATAAGGTGCATCAGCGAAAATGATATCAAACTGGTTTTGTTCACATTGATTAAGATATGTAAAAGCATCCTTCCTACACACCGATAGTTGGTTTAACAAATGTTTTTGTTTTACCTCTTTTATATACTGAATGCAACCTGAATGAATATCAACAGCAATAACTTGTTTGGCACCACGAGAGCAAAACTCATAACTGATGTTTCCAGTTCCAGAAAAAATATCTAAAACAGATAATGCTGAAATATCAAATTGATTTTCGAGAATATTAAACAAACTTTCTTTGGCTCTATCAGTGGTTGGCCTAACCGGCAAGCCTGAAGGCGGGCGAAGCACAATGCTTTTTAATGAGCCTGAAATGATGCGCACAATAATCCGGTTAATTCCATAAAATATTGCTGTTCCTGCAATTCACGCATAGATGCTGCATAGGTCCACTCTTCATTTCGCTGCATGATTGTTACTGTTGGAATATACTTTTTCATCAATCCTGTAAGTGTATGGTTAATATTAAAATCTCCGGATAAAACTACTTCAATTTTTTCGGATTGAATTTGCAGGTTTTCACATACCGATAGCAAGAAATAAATAATATCGGTATCTGCTTCGTATGGAAAAGTATTGTGATAGGTAAGGTTTTGTTTTTGGTAATTAATTACATCAAAATAGGTTGCATGCAAATGTACATAAACACGATTAGCTGGATTGTTACCAAACTGCTCTAGATATTTAAATAAATCGGTGGCATAATGATGCATTTCTGAACCTGGAAAAATAATTCTGAGTGTGCGGTAAAACAGCTCACTGGTAGCATACAACAGTACTTTTCCACCAAATTGAGATACGCCTAAATGATCTGTACTATGCAGTGGGTGCACCAACTTAAACATGATTTCTGCTTTTTCACCAACATAGAGGGGTTCAGGCACAATGGTAAATCTGCTATCTACAATAACAGGATGTTTTTGCTCTGATGACAACTCTGGCAATCCAATCTGAGAAAGCGCATCTTTTAGCTGCGACAAACTGAGCTCAAATACATGTTTATGCTCAATGGTTATTAGACCAGCCACTCGTTTATCATGCCGATTGCAAATCAAACAAGCAATGCGCGATTCATAAAAATAATACCATACATCTAAGTCCACAGCATGCTGCTGTATGTATTCATTATCAATATATCTTTTTATATTTCCCAAGTTTGTTGATTAATATACCAAACGGTTACTTTTGTAATGCCTCAAAAGTAAACAAATAAAGAAATAATTCGACACCTCACACATAAGATGAAATACACACCCAAACAAGCAGCGTATGAGCAAATGATAAGAGAAAAGCTTGCTGCAAATCATTTTACCAACTATATCGGATTTGAACTCACCCAATTAACACCTGGTGAATGCTTTGGTAGAATGGCCATAAAAGAGGAATTTAAACAACAAATAGGGTTTCTACACGGTGGGCTCACCATGACCATCGCTGACATAGTTATGGGTGTTGCTGCTTTTACATTGGTGAATGAGGGCGAACATGTAGTAACAGCCCAGTTGCAAAACGCATTTCTTAATCCTGCCATAGGCGATTATATATATGCAAAAGGAAACGTGGTAAAAGCAGGTAAGATGCTATATTTCTGTGAGTCTGAATTATGGACCGAGAACAATGGTATAAAAATAGAAGTAGCGAGGGCGAATAGCAGCATGGCTGTTGTTAGGCCAGCATAAAAAAGCTACTTAGCTTTTCATTAATTTGATTTGCATTTTCTTCACTCTGTCTTCAATTGTTTCTGAAGACATTTTTTCTCTAAGCCTGTCCACCATTATTGGGAAAGCAAATGGCGAAGGCTGAGACAACTCAACTAACCTGATTTGTTGTTGGCCAATTCTTTTTAGTGTTTCGCGAAGCCTCAGTTCTTCTAACTGATCGAGCAATACTTCTTCGTAGGCTTGCTTCACCAATAAATTATCGGGCTCATGTTCGGATAGTACTTTAAAGAACATAGAAGAGGATGCTTGCAAGTGTTTTGTTTTCATGTTTTTCCCGGGAAACCCGGTAAAGATTAGTCCGGCTATATTGGCTATGTCCCTGAATTTTCTTTTTGCCATTTCCATACTATTGATACTATGCATCATATCCGCTATCAAATCGTTGTCACTAAATACATCTTCTTCCAAAGCATTTTCTATTGGTATGGGTTGGTCGCTTAGCAGTTCAAATCCGTAGTCATTAAATGCAATTGAAAATGAAATGGGCAATTGACGCGAAATGCGATACGCCATCAATCCTGATAATCCTTCATGCACGTTTCGGCCTTCAAATGGATATACAAATACATGATAACCTTCTTTGGTCTGCAATTTCTCAATCAATAATTCTTGTTTAGTGGGCAATAACGAACGCTTTTGTTGAAATGACAACACCCTATCTACAGCAGCATATTCGGTATCCCTTTCGGCTCCGTTTTGGTATTCACTAATACCCTCTCGCAACATTTCAGAAAGCTTGTTTGATAAAGGCAATCGACCACCCTGCCAGCTGGCAATGGCTCCTTTTCTGTTTACCTTTCTAACCAAAACTGACAAATCCTTGAATTGTACAATTTCTAAACTTTTTCCAGCAAATGTGAACACATCTCCGGGCTTCATTTTTGATATAAAATATTCTTCAACTGTTCCCAATCGCGAACCGCTCATGTATTTCACTTCGATAGATGGATCACTAACAATAACACCAATTGATAGGCGATGCCTTAGGGCTATGCGCTTATTCAATACACGGTATTTTCCATCTGTATCCAACTCCACTTTTTTAAACTCATCGTAGGCATACAAAGATTTTCCCCCTTGTGTGATGAAATGCATCACCCAATCCCATTCATCATCCGTGATGCTATTGAAACAGTATGTTGATTTTACTTCCTGATAAACTTTTTTATCATCCAATCCATCTCCAACGGCCAATGAAACAAGGTATTGACACAACACATCAAATGCACGTATAACTGGAATTTTACTTTCCATTTTTTGCAATGAGATGGCTTTACGCATGGCAGAGGCTTCCATCAATTCAATAGCATGTGTTGGCAAAAAATAGATTTTGCTCTTCGCCCCTGGTTGATGCCCACTTCTGCCTGCACGTTGCAAAAAACGTGCAATTCCCTTTGGACCGCCAACCTGAATCACTTGCTCTACCGGCCTAAAATCAACGCCAAGGTCAAGACTGGATGTGCAGACAACTACTTTTAATTCACCGGTGTGCAATTGTTGCTCCACCCAATAGCGCAAATCATTATTGATTGAGCCATGATGCATGGCCATACTGCCTGCCAACTCTGGCATAGCATTTAATAATGCTTGATACCAAATTTCAGTTTGCGCACGGGTGTTGGTAAACACCAATGTTGTTTTTGCTTGATGTATGATGGGCAAAACTTTATCAATGAGTTTTGTGCCCAAATGCCCTGCCCATGGAAAGGTATCCATTTCATCCGGAATGATTGAAATAACCTCAATTTGCTTTTGTAAGTTGGATTTTATCATCACCCCTTTTGCAGCATTGTTTCCAAGCAATACTTCCATCGATTCTTCCAAATTGCCAATGGTGGCGCTAATTCCCCATATTCTTAATTGAGGCATCAAGCTGCGCAAACGTGATAATGCTAACTCAACCAAAACGCCACGTTTACCTCCAATTAGTTCGTGCCATTCATCAATAACTACGCAACTTAAATTTTCAAAAATAGTTGTGCTGCCTTTTTGTGCCAACATCAATTGCAAACTCTCTGGTGTGGTGATAAGGAAATTTGGACTATTTCGTTTTTGTTGTTGCCTTTCTTTTGTTGAAGTATCTCCTGTGCGAACAGCTATAATTGCATCAGGACATATAAAAGAAGCGGCATCGGAAATAGCATGTTGTAAATCATTTGCTAATGCCCTTATTGGCGTAATCCAAATAACCATTAGCCCTTTTACACCTTTTTGTTTTTTTGAAGCAATATATTCCAATGCAGGTAGGGCCAAAGCATAGGTTTTTCCAGAACCTGTTGGCGCATTTAGCAATCCGCTTTTTCCTTTATCAAAGGCTTCCCAGCACTGTAGTTGAAACAAAAATGGCTCCCACTTTTTTAGAAGGAACCATTCATTTGAAATATTTAGCTTGTTACGAGATGAGTTCACTTAAGGTTAAACCTTTCTAGACTCAATTGGTTCTGTTTTCATTCTGAAAATTTTGAACACAACAAGTAACATAAATAAGCTAAGTAATAATGTGTAAAATCCGAACAAAAACTGCATATTCTGAGTATTGTCATTTAAATAAAGTATAAGGCCAATAATGATAGACAATATGCCACCGCTTAATAAGAATATGCGGGTTGATTGGTTGCGAAAGGCTAAAAACAGCTGAATAATCCCTGTTGAAACAGCCCAAATTGAAATGGCATTCTCGAATGCTACTTTCGATTTTTCAGGGTTGTAGATCATGTATCCCCCAGCAACTAAAAACAACGCTGATAAGGATGCCAATGCCAACCAAAGCTTCATTTTGTTTCTTAGCACAATGGCTATCAATAACTGAACACTGCCAATAATCAGCAACATTACTGCAAAATATAAAACCAGTGTTTCTATGGTCATATTGGGTGCGGTAACTGCAATAAGTCCTATCACTAGTAAGGCTAAAGAAATAATTCCTAATGGCCAGGCTAACGTTTTTATTATACTATTCATTTGTTACAAATTTTTTTACTACTTTATAAGATTGCAAATCATTTCTCCAAGCGTCATAATCGGTATGTTCAGAATAAATATCTGTTAAGAATGGGATTGGAACCTCTAATGCTTCAGCAATTTTTATGATGGTGCCAAAGGTCATATTTGCAGCTTCATTCTCATATTGAGAGTAGGCAGGTTGGGTGATACCAATTATTTGACAAATCTCTTCTTGAGTTTTCATCTTTTGTTTGCGTATCATTCTAATTCTTTTAGCGAGTAACATAAGCATATTTTTTAACGATTTCAATGTTAATTAATTTCATGTAGATTTCCTACATCAGCCCCTTTAGAATGTTAATATGGTCAGCCTCTGAGGCTGGCTTATCCTTTCGCCACCTAAGTATACGGGGAAACCTAACTGCAATTCCTGACTTATGCCTAGGTGATGCATTAATGCCTTCAAATCCAATTTCGAAAACTAGTGTAGGATTCACACTTCTAACTGGTCCAAATTTCTCAATTGTGTTTTTTCGTATCCAAGTATCTACTTGCAATATTTCAGAATCCGTCAAACCAGAATATGCTTTTGCAAAAGGGACCAATTGCCCTGAATCATTCCACACGGCAAAAGTATAGTCAGTGTAGAGATTTGCCCTGCGACCACTGCCACTTTGGGCATACAGCAAAACTGCATCAACAGTATAGGGATCTACTTTCCACTTCCACCAATCGCCTTTTTTCCTACCCGAAAGATAAGGCGAATGAATTTGCTTCAACATCAAGCCTTCTGCCATTTTATTTCTTGCTGCTTGTTGAATATCCTTTAGGTCTTCCCATTGATTCACTTCAATTTTTGCTGATAGCTGTAATAATGGTGTGTCTATTTTACGAACAAGCTCTTCAAGCAAGAAGCGTCTTTCGCGCAAAGGGTTGGCCCTAATATCTATTTTATCAAACTCCAACAAATCATATGCGAATATTGAAACAGGAATTTGTTCCTTAATCTTTGTTGTTACTTTTTTGCGGCTAATACGCTTTTGCAATTCTTGAAATGGCATTGGAATACCTTTATTACATGCCAATAACTCTCCATCTAAAACAGTTCCATCTGGTAATTTTCCAATCAAATCCTCAAATTCGGGAAAACCTGAGGTGATGAGTTCTTCGCCTCTAGACCAAATAAACAATTGTCCATTTCGTTTGATAAGTTGGCAACGAATACCATCCCATTTATATTCTGCCTGCCATTCATTGATATCCCCTAATTCAGGTAATTGCTTTTCTAATGAATAAGCTAAGTAAAAGGGATAGGGTTTCGAAAAATCATCGGTTTCATTACCCACAGTAATTAATTCTCCGTAAGAAACATCATCTGGATGCCAATTGCCCATTAATCGGTGCGTAATGGTATTTTCAGCAATATCTGAATATTTGGCAAGTGCTTTTACCAATATTTTTTGCGAAACACCCACTCGAAAATTACCTGAAGTTAACTTATTGAATACAAATCGTTCCTCTTTCGAAAATGATTTCCATGCTTGGAGCAACTGCGATTTTTTCTCTTCTTCTTTCAGTCCATACATATTGCGGATATACTGAATCCAGTAGGTTAACGGTTGTTCTTTTTCGGAAATGTAATTAGGTAAAATAGAAGCAATCGTTTCAGACAAATCACCCACGGTATGCCATGATTCCTCAAGCAACCACAAAGGAATACTAGCAGCATCGGCAGCCCAAGCCCTCAACTCTGTTGATTTTACTGCTCGCTTAGGTTGCCGGTCTGTAAATAAGGCGATGGTCCATAGTTTATCTTCATCACTAGCGTTCTGCAAATATTTACAGAGCGCATCTATTTTCTCATTGGTGCGGGTAGTGCGATCAAGAGCCTGAAACAAATCAACAAATGCTTTCACACTGGTTCGTCTTTATTTTCCGGAGACTCACCCGTAAATCGGGTTTGAACGGCATGTGCTTCTAATCCCTTTTCGTTTAGCCAACGGGAGAAAGGCTGTGTATATCCATGAGTAACCAATATTTTAGAGGCACCTGTAGCAGAAATGGCTTTATTCAATCCGGCCCAATCAGCATGGTCACTTAATACAAATCCCCTATCAGCCGACATCCTTCTCCTAAATCCACGCATGGCCATCCAACCGCTTGCAATACCAGTGCTGTAAGGTTCAAATCGTTTCATCCATGATGAGTTTTCTGTGCTCGATGGTGCAATAACCAAGGCTCCGGCATAAGCAGATTTAGGCAAATCAGCTGTAGGCTTTTGATATTTATTTAAAGTTATGCCAGCTTCCTCATAGGCTTCGTTCATAGATGCGACTGAGCCATGCACATATACATTACCAATTGATGGGTCGATATGTTGAAGGATACGTTGCGCTTTTCCTAATGAGTATGCAAGCAATATGCTGCACATTCCTTTTTCCTTATTAAGTTTCCACCAATCGTTAATCTCATTCATGATTGTATGTTGGGGTTGCCAATTAAATACAGGTAAACCAAAAGTAGACTCTGTGATGAATGTATGGCAATTTACGGGCTCAAAGGCAGGGCTCACCCCATCATTTTCTAATTTATAATCGCCACTAGCAACCCATATCTCACCTTTGTATTCAACCCTCACTTGTGATGAACCCAAAACATGACCCGCAGGATGTAATGAAAACTTTACTCCATTTATATTAATTGATTCACCATAAACCACACCTTGAAATTGTTGATTTCCTATTCTTCTTCTCAAAATGGGTAACGATTGCACATGAGATAGGTAGTGTTCGCTTCCGCTTCTGGCATGATCACTGTGCCCGTGAGTGATGATGGCGCGATCTACGCCTCTCCATGGATCGATGTATACACCTGCTTGGGCAACATACATTCCCTTTTCCGTAAATTCAATTAGTGCCATCTCACTTTAAACTTCTCAATCAGTATAAAGTTTGGCTATTTCAAAACTTGCATTTCTTGTAGCAGATAATCTGCTTTGGCTACTTTTTGTGTAACCCAAAGCACATAACGAATATCAACAGCTACAGAACGGCTATAACTTTCATTCCATGCATAGTCATTAATTGTGGCCGTGTATGCCCTGTCAAAATTTACAGCTATGAGGTCGCCATTTTTATCCATAACAGGACTTCCACTGTTGCCACCTGTTGTATCTAAATTATATAAAATATTTACTGGCAAGTCGCCCAAATCGGGATGTATAAAATCTCCATAATCTTTTTGTGCATATAACTCCTTAATGGCGGCTAGTAATTCATATTCGGGACTTTCTTTTTCTATCACACCACGTAAGGTGGTAAATGGCTTGTGAAACTCTCCATCATTAGGGCTATATCCCTTCACATATCCATACGTAAATCTCAAGGTTCCATTGGCATCAGGAACAAATTGCTTGCTTTTCCATTCACTTTTGGCATCAACATATTTAGCCATCAATAGGCTCAGTTCACTTTCTCTAGTTCGGTCCATTGCATCTAACATATTCATTTCCTCATTCAATGCTGATGCCAACATAATAATCGGATCTTTCATCAACATAAATTTAAGAGAATCTTTGGTAAACAATTCATTTGCTTTAATTGGATTGTTAAAAACAGTTTTTGCAAATATGGATGCTACGTACTTTTCAATATCTGCATCCGTTTTAAAATTGGCACTCAATTGGTCGATGGCTGCAATACGGTTATCAGATTTATGTTTCAACGCATCTTTTATCATTTTTACAAGGGCTCTTTGTTCAAATGGCTTATCATACAAACCTACATACCTTGCTATCGCTGCTTTTAACCGTGGTGTTTGTTTTTCCATAAACACTTTGCGATCTGCATCGGTAGTTAGTTTTCGATATTCGTCTGCATAGTTATCCATAACAGCAGCGCACAATAAAGTTGGGCTTACATTGTAAATATAATCATACCACAAATTGCGTTGTGCAAATTGAATAATAGTATCATACAATTGATTGATACGTGGAATAATGTTGGCATATTTTTGTTTCAAGTAATCGTCTGCATCAATAAACTGTTGCAATTGTTGTTCATCTTCAAACTTTTGTTTTGTGAGTCCTGAACGACTAAAGCCCTGCATTTTTCCTTTATAGTTTTTGGTAACATTGGCCAAACTTTTTTCTTTACCAGCATACTTTATTGCCAACGCTTCATTACCTAAACTTAACTCTTGCATGGTATTGATTTGCCAATCATACAAATCGCTTACATACTTTAATAAGTACTGCTCATGATATTGAAAAAATTTAGCAGGTTGATGGCGGTATGTACGACCCGGATAACCAAGCACAAATACGAAATCATTTTCTCGAACCCCATTTGGATTAACCTTTAAATGTTTTGCTGGTTTGTAGGGCACGTTGGCTACGTTATATTCAGCCGAGCTTCCGTCAGGAGCAACATATGCCCGAAGAAAAGCAAAGTCGCCTGAATGCCTTGGCCAAACCCAATTATCCAATTCTCCTCCATATTCACCAACTGATCGGGCTGGCACATAAACCATTCTTACATCCTTCAAAAGCTTGTAGCGAAACAAAACATAAGTGCGACCAGTAAACATTTCTGAAATTTCGCATTGCAAACCAGGATTATTTTTATTCTCATAATCCGTTATTGCTTTGATATTTTTTGTAATGATTTGGCTTCTGAGTTGTGGATCATTAATTCGATAGGTTTCTTGCAATATTTTATGAGAAACATCTTCGTAGCTAGCTGTGATGCGACACACTAAACCTTTGGCCAATACTTCCTCTTTAGGGTTACGTGCAAGAAATCCATTCTTGATAAAATTATTTTGGGTATCGCTAATTGCTTGTACAAAGCTAAAAGCACAATGGTGATTGGTCACAATTAAACCATTTTCTGAAACGAATGAACCTGTGCAACCTCCTACCCTCACAATTGCATCAATCAAACTTGTTCCTTTTGGGTTATATAATTGTTCAGGGGTAATGTCCATACCAATTTTTTTCAGATCAATATTCTTCAAATCTGATAGCAAAAACATTCCCTCATCATGTTTCTTATTGGTATGCGAAACGGTAATGAAACAAAGGACGCTTACTACTGTAAATGTGATAATTCTTTTCATAAATGACTTGCAATTAGCGGTGTCGAAAATAGGAATTTATCTTAGGTGAGCAATAGTTTTTCAACTTTGCGAATACCATATATGGCGTTGGTAAGCCAAATGCATTCAGCAGACTTCAGCAATTCCTTTGAAATAGGCTTTTCTACAACTAGTTTATGAGCAGCCTTTAATTCTTGAATAAAAACCTTGCGCATTATTCCCTCAACGCAACCTTCTGATAGGGGTGGCGTAAGGTATTCACCATTAATTTGGATGAATATGTTTGAAGCTGTAGCTTCGCAAATGTTTCCATATTCATTTACAATAAGTGCGTCATCCCAACCTAAATCATTGGCATATTTGGCTGCAACTACATAAATCAGTGCATTGCCTGATTTTAGATTTGAAAGGCTGTTGCATGGTTTATGATTCTCAAGGTAAATACCAACTCTCTTAATCGTATCAGGCTTGGCAACCACATCAAATACTTCAAAATCAACCAAACATTCGTTTTTGGTTGGCAAATAAAATCCTACGCTGTTTCGGAACACGGTAAGCCTTACCCGTGCATGTTGTTTCCCGTTCAGCATTTCCATGAGTTGTTTGTATAAAATTTGTGAATTAGGCAAATCCGCAAACCCTAGTTTTGTTGCACCTTGTACAAGGCGTTCCAAATGCAATTCGAAATGACGTGGCACCCCATTTTGAACCAATATAGATTCAAACAACAAATCGCCATAAACAAATGCCCGTGGTATCATCTTTTGTCCAAAATAACATAAAAATTTGATTAGAATATGCCCTTTTTAAGAAATTCAGATATTATCCACAGTATCTGCACACGTTTCATGTGCTCATTTTTTTGTGTAGGTTTGTCGCGCAATTGCAGTATTTGCAAACAAATTTTCTATTCAAATGCTTAATTAATTACTAATCAAACAAGAATTATTCATGAAAGACGTATTTATTGTTTCATTCGCTCGCACACCAGTTGGTACATTCGGAGGAAGTTTATCATCAATGAGCGCAACCCAATTGGGAGCTATCGCTATTAAAGGTGCTTTAAATAAATCAGGCATTAACCCTGAAGTAGTAGAAGAAGTATTTATGGGCTGCGTATTGCAAGCCAATCTTGGGCAAGCACCGGCAACACAAGCATCCATTTTTGCAGGTATTCCAAATAGTGTTCCGGCTACTACCATTAATAAAGTATGTGCATCGGGTGCCAAATCAATTATGTTGGCAGCACAAAGTATCATGCTTGGGCATAAAGATGTAGTTGTAGCAGGCGGAATGGAAAGCATGAGCAACAGTCCTTATTACCTTGATAAGGCGCGCAATGGATACCGTCTTGGTCATGGTCAACTAATTGATGGCATGATTAAAGATGGCTTATGGGATGTGTACAAAGATTTTCACATGGGGAATGCAGGTGAATTATGTGCACGCGAAAACAATATCACCCGCGAAGAACAAGATAATTTCTCTATCGAATCGTACAAAAAAGCACAAGCGGCATACGCTAAGAAAGCATTTCTTGATGAAATTATTCCTGTAGAAATAACTGTTCGAGGCAAAGATCCCATTTTTGTATCAGAGGATGAACAATACAATAAAGGCAATTTTGAAAAAATGAAAACCCTTAAACCTGTTTTTGAAAAAGAAGGGACAATCACTGCTGCCAATGCGTCACCTTTGAATGATGGAGCTTCGGCAATGGTATTGATGAGTGGCGATAAAGTAAAAGAACTCGGATTAACCCCAATGGCTCAAATTATTGGAATGGCAGATGCAGCTCAAGCACCTGAATGGTTTACCACTACTCCTTCTTTGGCATTGCCCTTGGCACTTAAAAATGCTGGAATTGAAATGAATGATGTAGATTATTTCGAACTAAACGAAGCATTTGCGGTTGTAGGAATTATCAACGAACGTTTAATGAAACTAGACAACAAAAAAGTAAACGCTTGGGGTGGTGCTATTGCCTTAGGACACGCTATCGGAAGCAGCGGTTGCCGCATTACTGGAACACTAGCCAATATCCTTCACAAAGAAGGTGGAAACATTGGTGCAATAGGTATCTGCAATGGCGGAGGTGGCGCATCAGCTATCATTATCAAGAAAGTGTAAACAACTTTTTTATTCGAATAACCTAAAGCCTGGCTATTTTCGTCAGGCTTTATTTTTATATGATGTTGAAACGACTCTTATTCTTATTATTTATTGGACTCAGCTTTGAGTCTTACTCTCAAATCGACTCTTTATCTTTGGATACACTACGAGATGCCGAGTTGCGACTAAGCGGACTTGGAGAAAAAATGATTATCGCTAAAGAGGAAGACGAACGGATGTTGTGTGGCAGAAACTTTTTGATTACATTAAGTCGATCACTGCGCATAAAAAATTCTTTTTTCTATCCGTTTGATTCGGTAAAGCAAATGTCAATCATGTATGCTCCCGACAATAATTTTCGCATCATCACCTGGAATATTGCACTCAACAATGGCACCTATCACAATTTTGGAGTGATTCAGATGAACCCAACCTACATGGTAAAAATCAAAGACACTTCAAACCTTAGAAATATCTATCCGTTGATTGACCGTTCGGCCAATATGAAAAATGCGCTTGACACAGTGGTTGATAATAATTTTTGGTTTGGCGCATCCTACTATCATATTGCAAAATATACTTATAAGAAAAAAACTTATTACTTATTATTTGGATGGAATGGAGCTACGCAACTCTCTAACAAAAAGTTGGTTGATGTGCTTACCTTTGAAAACAACAAGCCCAAATTTGGTGCCCCTATTTTTAATATGAACGAAGCCCGATTCAAAAAACCACTCACCCGATTGGTTTATGAATTTAGCAACAGAGGAACAATGACTTTGCGTATACCGAAGAAAAAACCGAACTACATTATTGTTGAGAATATTGTACCACCAAAGGCAGCCGATTATGGCAAACCCGAAACTTATTTACCTGATGGCAGCTATGAATATTTTGTTTGGGAAAAGGGAATGTGGAACAAGAAAGGACCATTAAAAGATTATGATTTGGAATGACAACTCGGTACAACAAGGTTAGCCCTGAATTTATTTCAAAACTTAAATCAATATGTGGAGAAGGCAATGTGCTTACTTCCCAATTAGAATCCTTTGCAAAAGACTATACCGAAGACTTGTTTTATTTACCGGAAGTGGTTGTAATACCGGAAACAAAAGAAGAAATATCCGCCATTTTAAAGTTCTGTAATGCCAACCTTATTCCGATAACTCCACGCGGTGCAGGAACAGGATTAAGTGGTGGTGCATTGCCCGTTTCGGGAGGCATAGTCATTAGTATGACGCGTTTTAATCGTATTATCAACATAGATGAACGAAACTTTCAAGCTACTGTCCAACCTGGTGTTATTAATGAAGTATTGCAGGCAGCAGCCAAGGAAAAAGGATTATTCTACCCACCTGACCCTGCAAGCAAAGGCAGTTGTTTTTTAGGTGGAAATGTGGCCCATGCAAGCGGTGGACCAAGGGCGCTAAAATACGGTACCACCCGAGAGCATGTGCTTAATTTGGAAATAGTATTGCCAACAGGCGAAATCATTTGGACCGGTGCCAATACGCTTAAATATTCTACCGGATACAACCTTACACATTTGATGATTGGCAGCGAAGGTACACTGGGTATTGTTACAGAAATCGTGCTGAAACTGATACCTCATCCGAAATACACTATGTTGTTGCTTGCACCTTTTCCTTCACCCGAAAAAGCTTGCGAAGCAGTTAATGCGATTTTTCTTGCAGGATGCAATCCCAGTGCCTGTGAATTTATTGAGCCTGAAGGATTCAGGTTATCGGCAGAGATGCTGAACCTCCATTTTGAAATTAAACCTGGAATTGAAGCGTACTTGCTTATTGAAGTGGATGGAAACGACACAGAACAAATGATGCGTGAGTGTGAAACCATATCAGAGGTATTAATGAGCCATCAAAGTGGTGATGTGCTATTTGCTGAAAGTGCAGATGAAAAAGAATATTTTTGGAAACTACGCAGAAGCATTGGCGAAGCTACCAAATTCAATAATATTTATAAAGAGGAAGATACTGTTGTGCCTCGTGCCGAACTTCCTGCCTTGATGCGAGGTGTTAAACAGATTTGCACAAAATACGATATCCGCGCAGTTTGCTATGGACATGCCGGTGATGGAAACCTTCACGTGAATATTTTAAAAGACCAGCATTCCGATGAATTTTGGCAACACGAAACCCCAAAAGCCATTAGTGAAATATTTGCCTTATGTAAACAACTTAACGGAACCATTAGTGGAGAACATGGCATAGGTTTGGTACAAAAACCTTTTATGCATATTGTGATGGGCGAAGTTCAATTAGATTTGATGAGGAAAATTAAAACTGCATTTGACCCCAACCAAATCCTAAACCCAGGAAAAATTTTCTAGTTAAATAATATGCTTGGCATTGCCTTGAATATTTTGCAAGGTCCAATCTACTTTTTTTTCGAATGGTGAATTTCTCACCTCACATGTTGTAATTTGACATAGCCTACAACTCTCAGGTACACAAGGATCGGGATGAATAAATACCTCTACCCTACCTTGAAACTTTTTGCTAAACACCTTTTCAATTTCTTTGAGTTCATCATGCGTTACCGATAAATTTTCATACCAAGGCATGGTAATATGGCAGTCGATATGATAGCTTGAACCGTATTGAAGCACCCTTAGGTTATGCACGTCAATCCATTTGGGTTTGCGGGTTTCGTTCAGCACCTCCACTATTGATTGTACTACTTCTTCATCTGTTTCATCCATTAAGCCGGCTAGCGATTTTCTCAACAAACCATATCCAGTAATTAGTATCATGAATGCAAAAACGATGGCAAGAACACTATCTAGCCATAAATAACCTGTAAAGTAAATAATGGCCACACCCGCCATCAATCCGATACTGGTAAAGGTATCAGCTTGTAGGTGTTTACCGTCTGCTTTGAGAATAATTGAGTTTTGTTTCGTTCCGATACTGATTAGATATCGACCCATAAAAAAGTTGATTAAGCCAGCAGCACCCGATATCATTATTCCCGTATCTAGGTTGTCAATCTGTGAGGGATGAATTAGGTTGGAGATTGATTTAATAATGATTAACAGGCCTGCAATAAATATCAAGCCTCCTTCAAATCCGGCAGATATAAATTCAATTTTCCCATGTCCGTATGGATGGTTTACATCTTTAGGTTTTGCTGCATAATACAGACTATAGTAGGCAAACATACCTGCCACCACATTTATGATAGATTCCAAAGCATCGCTCAAAATTGCGTTTGAATGGGTTAAGAAATAGGCAAAGAACTTAATGAGCATGATTCCAATGCTTAATACCAACACATTCCTAATGGCCTTAATCTGTATGCTGAAATCTTGTATCAACTTTTAAACGATAAAAAAAGGCATCCGTGTTTTGCGGATGCCTTTAAGAATTTATTTATTAATGTACTTATTCAACAATCATTTTGCGGGTTTCTTTCACGCCATCAGCAATGATGGTGTAGAAATAAACTCCCGAAGGAATTGTACCTAAATTGATTTCAATTTGGTTCATACCCGCTACTGCTGGTTTACTAACATTATAAACCTCTCTGCCTACAATATCCATAACAGTTACAGATACAGTTGCATTGCGTTTCATGTTTACATCTACATAAGTAATTCCTGTAAACGGATTTGGATAGTTTTGTCCTATGGTAAATACTTCGTTTGAATTGCTTGATAAGCCAGTAAGTGGCTCTGAAAATAAGCCTGCAGTATCAATATCCATATAATAAATATCATAAGGTCCAACAGCTCCAGGGTTATTGGTTGCATCATAACGGCCAATGCTTCCTTTTTGCATGAATGTAAGGTGTATTTTTTCATTTACAGTACGGGCAATTGAGCCAAATATTTGCTCAACGTTGAAGCCTAACCATTTTGTAACATTTACTGGCGCAGTCCATGTTGCACCACCATTTGTAGAGCGGATGATATATACGTCACGGTAATTTTTACCATCTCCTGAAATATCATTGTCAGTTAAAGAGGAATAAGCAAGATAAATATCACCGCTTGCAGTCATACCACTTGAAGGCATGGTTACAATCGAGTTGTTACCATAACGAGAACCTGCGGCATTCCATGAATTTCCTAACTGAAAACCATCTGTTGCATCTTCGTTTATTGATGTAGCAATACTTCTATTGCTGTCAATATTTAATGTTTCATTCCAGTACATCATGTTAACTTGACCGGGAAAGAAAGAGACGGAACCATCCGCTGCATCTACATCTAAAACACGTGCAAGACCCCAAAAGCAATGTGCCACACCATTGTTATCAAGAATAACGTTCATGCCACCATCGTTTGAAAACGCTGTATCAAAAGTTGTTGCATAATCATATGCAGGAACAGGGAATGAATCAATAATGGTTTTTGTCCAAGTTAATCCACTGTCAATTGATTTCCATAAAGCTACATCATCTGTTAATCCGCCAATCAAAATCGCAACATTGGCGCCTTTTGCATCGATAGCATAATTATCTCCACCACCGGCATAGTAGCGAGTTGAATCGTAATCAGGTAAAAATACATTTCTTAATTCCCACGTATTTGTACTGATTCTATAACGAGAGTATACCTGAGGACTACCAACACCATTAATTTTTACACGAGTAGGTTGTGTTTGACTTGAGTCGGTGTATGAAGCAATAATATGCAATAAATCACCTTGCACTACCGATCTGTTCCACAAAACACCAGGGTAAGTGATGATGGTATCTAGAGTTAATGTGGTTGTCCATGTAGAACCTGAAAGTGATTTTTTGTTTAAGAAAATACCACCGGCAGAACCTGCATTTGGTTGACCTTGAGCAATCACACGGTGAGATGTAATAAACTCTTCATTTGTAGCTTCGCTAAACGCATAATTTGGAAAACCGGCTCTTTCGCTTTCGATACGAATGGCTGATGCTGGCCCCCAAGCTGTACCATCAAAATGATTGTATCCTGAACCACGCTGCATGTAAGGCGATTGGTCTGTTGAAGTAGTCCATGTTGCTGAAATTTTTCCATCAGCAAAAACGTGTACACGTCTATAAATTGAAGCGTTTGTTTGCTGGTCGTTTTGTGAAGTTCCAATTTTAACAACACGGGCTACCTTACCAAAATAGGTAGATGGATAGCTGGTTGGATTTGGATTGGTTTGAACCGGAGAAGGATACGTCCTGTCGGTAATGTTTTGTGCTGGAACAGCAACATCATTCAGCGCAGGTGGCGCGTTTCTGTTTGTTTGTGCTTGAGCAGCTAAAGTTGCTGCCATTAAACCCAACAAGTAGATTTTTTTCATATGTATATTAAATTAGTGTTATTTATTAGAAATCAAATGTAGGAAACTTTCTTTTAATATTCCAATCATCATATTTTTATTGCAATTCATATCTTTTTTTATTACAAACAAGCCCAATCACATAATGCACATTGGCAACCATAGCTGTTTCTGCATTTATCGCTATTTTTCAACACCCCCATATTTCCCATTGTTCTCATGTAAATTCGTTGATTCATACTTGTAGTTATAATAATGACCAAATTCTCTCATTTACATGTTCATACACAGTTCTCCTTACTTGATGGAGCAGCCGATATTGAAAAATTATTTAAAAAAGCTATTTCAGACAATATGCCTGCTATGGCTATTACCGATCATGGAAACATGTTTGGTGCATTTAAATTTGTTGCCGAAGCCTATAAACACAAAACCGAAGACGGAAAACCCAAGATTAAACCCATTGTTGGTTGTGAGTTTTATGTAGTAGCAGATAGAAACAAACGTAACTTTACTAAAGATGACCGCGATATCCGTTACCATCAGTTATTGCTTGCCAAAAATGATGAAGGATACCGCAACCTAACCAAACTTTGCTCATTGGGATACATGGAAGGTTTGTATGGCAAATATCCGCGCATTGATAAAGAACTTATTCTGCAATACCACAAAGGGCTTATTGCTACAACCTGTTGCCTCGGGGCATTGGTTCCAAAAACCATTATCAAAAAAGGCGAAGCAGAGGCCGAAACCGAATTTAAATGGTGGCTCGATTTATTTGGTGAAGATTATTATATAGAATTACAACGTCATGATATTCCCGAACAAAATAAGGTAAATGAAGTCCTGTTAAAATTTGCAGCGAAATACAACGTTCCCGTTATTGCCTCTAACGACTCTCATTATGTAGACCGAGATGATTATAATGCTCACGACATTTTACTCTGTATCAATACCGGTGAAAAAAAGAGTACCCCAACCAATAAAGAATTTAGCGATGATGATTCGGGAGTAAAAGGCAAGCGATTTGCATTTGCCAACGATCAGTTTTATTTTAAATCTACCGAAGAAATGTCAACACTTTTCGAAGACATTCCACAAGCTATTGACAATACCAATATGATTGTTGACAAGGTGGAATTTCTAGACTTGAAAAGAGATATTTTGTTGCCATCCTATCCCCTTCCTCAAGGATTTGTCAATCAGGATGATTA
>JBIINH010000094.1:0-8358 GCA_044337585.1 Bacteroidia bacterium | reverse complement strand
CACTTGCTTCTCTTTTGGCTATCGTTTTCAAATAATTCCACCAGGTCTTTGTGTTTCATTTTCAATCTGCGAGCATCTTGTGGGGTAGGAGGGCCGGTGAGTTTGGTGGCTTTGTGCATCCACAGCGATGTGCCGCAATCGAAAGGCAAGTTGGGACTCAGGTATATCAATACGGTAATATCATTGTGAGGCCAATCGGAGTGCACGGCCGGTACTTCTTTTTTCTTGCCTGTAGAAAATCCCTGATAAAACACGCCATTTTCCTCTTTTGGGTCAGTATCCCACCGGGTGATTTTTATGCCTAAAATATTTTCTAATTTTTGTTTCACACCGGGCTCATGGTACACAGTGGTGCTTCTAAAACCGGTTACATCTTCGGGTTCAAAATACACTGCGTGTTTAGCAGTATCAATTACCTTATCAATATCACTGTAAAAGTCATCTTTTACGGTAATGAAACGTTTAAAAACCAACTTTTCCATTTACAACATGTCTTAAGTTTGATAAAGGTAAAATATTTCTTCTAAATAAATATCTGAAAATAGTTGGCTTCATGAAATTGGATGGTGCAGTATATTAGAGGTAATGATTTGCAGCTACAAAAATTTGGCGGTATCGATAGGTATCGGCATCGAAACACTAAACTGTTTGTCACCACTCAATTATTATACAAAGCACACAGCTTCATGTAACCACTGTCCCGAAACTTTGGGACGCCAATTTTGGGTTGGTGCTGTTAGCGGATGGCATATATTTCCAGCATTGCATAATTATTCCTGATTTATACCCAATATCTCAACTTCATCAAGCCACTTTTTTCTTTTCAATTCGTCAGCTGATTTCACAGGGGCAAAAGCAGAAATTTTAACCGGCTTAATGCCACAAAATTCCAATACACCAATTTTCATGGCGTTGTGTCCTGCATTTCTGTTTATTAACCAATAATACCATTTAGGGGAGTCCATTGTTACGATTAATCTTGCTGTTTTTCCTTTCAATAATTTGTCCCATAATGGATCTTTCTCATGGTACTTAAATGCAAAACCTGGCAGCAAAACCCTATCAATAAAACCTTTTAAAAGAGCGGGGAGCGTAGCCCACCAGTTGGGATAAACAAATACCAAATGGTCTGCTTGCAGAATGGCTTCTTGCATTTTCAGCAAATCCGGTTCAAGCTCTGAAACAAGCCGGTAGCCATGAGTAAGTATTGGGTTAAATGTTAAGTCAATTAAATGCACCAATTGGCACTGGTTTCCATTTGTGTCAGCGCCTTTTTTGTAGCTTTCTGCCAAAGCAAAACAAAGGCTTTCTTTGTCAGGATGTCCGTTGATGATTAATATTTTTTTCATACAGCAAGTTAGTCCTATTTAAATTCAGTTTTGATACACAATTATATCATTGATTTATATTGTTCACACAGTTGATGTGGTTAAATATTGAATTTTGTTAGCAAGTTGGTTTGTGGTTCAGTTATATCATTCCCACCCACATTCCCATGCTTAGCGCAGTGGCAGTCCAAAAACTTCGGGATTGAAACACTAAACTGTCATTGAAAAACGAAACTCGACATTCTACATTACCGATTTTATAGCAATTGGTTTTCATTCGCATCCTTCATAATGTTTTTCGAACACCATTTTTCCATTTTGCAAAACATAATAGGTACAGTCTTTTTTCTCTGAATGTGGAAAAGCTTGTACACATATTACCGTTCTCACCAATGTTGGTTTGCCGCCAATATATTCATAGTTGTCCATCTGAGTGGTTAAAGAATCAATTCTTGATGTCTTTAAACCAACAAATATTTGCTTGTTAAAATCAAAGTAACATACATCCAAACTGCTTAATTGCGTATCCAATACAAAACCTGAAATGGAATCTTTGTAAAGGAAATAATTCCATTTTGTTGTGTCATTCATTTTGTGTTCCCTATAATCCTGTTGTCCGTCAAAATTGTAGTCGGCCACTTCTTTTCTAAGGTTGTTAATTCTTCTCAGGTTTCGAAAATTAGGGTCATCTTCGGGAATGATTGGTCGTGCTAAGCGTTGCTGTTTGTCAAATTGAATCGAAATAAAATAGTCTTGTTCTTGCTTGCGGTTGTCAACCTCAAACACACTCCAGTCTTTGGGTGTAATGTCATAAACAATACTTTCAGTGTTAATCGTTTTAAATGGCAAGGTGTTGTAGTTCCATTTATATTGATTCCCATCATTTATATACAATCGAAAATTACCTTTTTGAAAGTTGATGCTTAGAAAATACACATTAAAGCAGTTTAATAGTTCAATATTCATGGTATCCGTTTTGTTCTTTACGACCTGAATAAGGTGGTCATCATTCATTAATGTTTTATGAATGTATTCAGCCCGTGAGTAAAATTCAAACCCTGTGGGGTTATGGCTGATATCCACCAGTTGGTAGTTTTTATAGGCAAGTAGTGTCTTGCTGCCAAAGTCATTTTTCTTAAAACAACTTTTAAGATCTAACGTATCGCCATTGTCAGTAATTTCCAAAAATATTTTTTGGTGACCTGTAGGTTGGGCAAAACAAGGCAGCGCCAAACTGAATAGGAGTATGTGAAGAATGACTTTCATGTTGTTCTTGTCATTGTTGTTTTGGTCTAGCTACTATTCTTTATAACGTTCCCACCCCATATGCTCGTTGCCGATTGCGGAGCGGAAACTGTCAACCAATATAAAATATTTTGCGTACATAAAAGCTTCATTTTACCGCGTAACCGGCAATGGCGCAAGACGTGTGTTATGCACCGTTTTACTCTGGTCAGACAAGTCAGTCAGTCCGATTTGTTGGATGTCTCTTGATTGATTATTCTTTCTAAAATAGCATCTAATTTTTTAAGGTTTTCGGAGTACTCATTTGGGCCTTCTAATAATTTCCTATACTGCAATTCACAAACAGTATATAAAGTTGTCAAGCTAATAAGGATGTTAAATATGTCATGGTCAAGATGCCTATGTTTAAAGAAGAACATGCTGCCTCTTGAGTAATGTTGAAACTGAGAGAAATATTTAAATATTGAATAAAGAGGTGCGATTTGTTCCTTTGTACTTTGGGGGCTATAAAGCATTATTCTTTCAAATTTTTCTTTCTCAGTACTAATTCCACCTTTTCTTTTTTCGGGTGCCTTAGTAAAATGTTTGTTGTCTGTTGATGACCTTATTTCTTGATTTGATTTGGGCTTTTTTTCTTGATTTAATAAATGCGCATACTTATGAAAAAGTTCTTCTTTAACTGCATTATTGCGTTCTTCGTCAGAGGAACTGACTACGTTAGAAATACCACCAGTAGCTAAAAGTCGTTTGTTCTCTTCATGTAATGTTAGCATTGCCTTGAAAAACTCAATATCTAATAATCCTGATTCGTTTTTGATTGCAATCTCTTCAGAGTCCTCTGAATCAATGAATGTTAAAATGTATAAATAATTGAAGATGTCGCTAATTTGTGCTCTTAAAACTAAAAAAATACTCATTTTATGACTTGGATGTCCTGTCAATAAAGGGAAAAGTCTGCCCAAAGCCTCTACAGTTACACGGCTTCGTGTAAGCATGTCAGCAGCTATTATTTGTTGAGGTAACTTGAGCTTTTGTCGTTTGATGTCATTAACAAACTTGTCATAGATATTACAATATTCTTCACAAAATTCAATTAAAGCACCTATAGTCGTTGGATTATAAAATTTGTTGTTTTTATTTGTCATAGGTCTTAGGAATCATTTTAATTTTCTTAGTTTCTCAAAATGGTGCATAACGTTTCCACGCTTGGCGCAGTGGGGGATTTTGGAAAACTAAATTGTCAACCAGCACGAATTTACAATAGAAGAACAAACTTTCAATGAACCACTTTAGCCCCCATTGCGCCAAACGTGTGTTAGCAGTAGGTGTTTTTCGCTGGTGTCCACCGTTACCCATTTTTTATTTTGTCTTTTAGTTCGTCAATTGTCAATGGTGGATTGTCCTTGTGCAACATAGCATGGCAGTTTGGACAAACAGGTCGTAAGTCAGCAATTGGATTTACATTATACTCTTGTTTGATTGTCGCTACTTGTGTCAAATGATGAACGTGAATAAACTGAAAGCCAATGTTTCCGTATATTTTCTCAAAGTTGAATCCGCAAACCATACAGGAATAACCGTAATGTTTCAAACATTCTCGTCTTGCATGAATGTTTCTTTCGTAACGTGTCTGCGTTACTTGTGTTGCTGAACCTTCAACAAATGTTTTTGTAGTGTCAGTCGTTTCGGAAAAAGGATTATAACGAACCTTTTGAGTTCTTAGAAACTCAAACCACTCTTCTTCAAGTTCGTCAACGAGTTCAGGTTTGATAGAAATTCCTGAAGATTGCGGTGTCCATGTTTGTTTAGATAAATTTCCATTGTCAAAATTGTCCAATGTGAGGATGGCCTCTTTGTCGGGATTAAGCAAAACATCAAACTCAATCATAACTCTTGGAACATCTTTGTCTTCACCACTCCAATGCGGTGATAAAAAAGGTTCTGATACTACTTTGCCTGATGCCATAATTCCTCTCGGAGTAGAACCAACTCTCACTAAAAATGCTCTATCACCCGGTCGGATGCTTTTGTGGCTGCGACAACTCCATATCAAAGTAACTTTGCCTGTATTTTTTAATTCTTCAATGTTATCCTCAATATACGGGACGTTCTTTGGGTCTGTCCACTGATGCCAGTTGTTGGGGTTCCAAGCGAACAAGTAAGCCCGTTGAATTGAAATAGGTTTTACGTTGTCCGTTAAACCACATTCTTCTAATGCGTCTTTGAGTTCGGGTTTGAGTTGGTAAATGAAAAAAGCCTCTTTATAATAGCCTGTAAAAAAGAAGTCCCAGAGCTTTTTTGTTCCGTCTTCACGTTCTGTTTGTTTGATGTCGTATTTTTTTAGAATACGTTTTCCAAGTCCTACAATTCTTCCAACAACTCCGTTTTTGTCTGACCAGCCGATAATTCTTGCAAGGTCTGTCGCTGATGCTTCTTGTTTGTCGAGTGAATATAAAGTTTGAAAAATGAGCAGATCGTCAGATTGCACAAGGTCTTTGTCTTGCAGAATTTCTACAAAAGTGTCTTTGGTTATATGTGGTGTTGTTGTCGTCATTTACACTTACTGCTAACTCATATATATGCGCACCTTTTGTTCGCTAATCCCTCCAAAATGGAATGATAGGCGAAACTCGCTTGCGTACGGGTTTCGTTTTATTTTTATTGGAATCTTATTTTGGCTAAGGGAATACATGGCTAATTGGTTACACGAGTATAAACTGCGTAGTCCAAAAAAGCAAGTACAAATTTTTAATATAAAGTATAGCTTATCGCTTCCACACGTGCATCTGTTCTTCCATTTTAAACTCGGAAGTGCTGTAGAATTTTATCTCCGGGTAATTTTGTCGGGTCATATCCAGGCCCCATTCGCTTTCGGCCATAAATACGGGGCGGTTCTCTTTGTCGTACACAATGCTGTTTGCCTTTAGCATCATAAATTTATCAAGCACGGTTTTGTCATCGCAGGTAAACCAACTGGCTTTTTGAAAACGCAGCGGCTGAAATTTACACGAAGCACCATACTCATGTTGCAAGCGAAAGGCTATTACATCAAACTGAAGTTCGCCCACGGTGCCAATAATTTTATTTACTCCGTATTGAATAAACAATTGGGCCACGCCCTCATCCGTAAGCTGTTGTATGCCTTTTTCCAGCTGCTTGGTTTTCATGGGATTGGTATTGATGAGTTCCTTAAAAATTTCGGGCGAAAAACTGGGGATGCCTTTGTAGTACATCATTTCGCCTTCGGTAAGGGTGTCGCCAATCTTAAAGTTTTCGGTATCATACAAGCCCACCACATCACCCGGGTAGGCTTCTTCAATCACACTTTTGTCGTTGGCCATAAAGGTAGTGGGATTGGAGAAACGCAGTTTTTTGGCAGAGCGGGTATGTTGGTAAAACGTATTGCGTTCAAATTTTCCGGAAACAATGCGGCAAAAAGCAATGCGGTCGCGGTGGTTGGGATCCAGGTTGGCGTGTATTTTAAAGATGAATCCGCTAAATTTATTTTCGTCAGGCTTCACCATGCGGGTGCTGCTTTCGCGCTCACGCGGGTGCGGGGCAATTTCCACAAACGTATCCAGCAATTCCTGCACCCCAAAATTATTGACCCCGCTGCCAAAAAATACAGGCGCCAGCAAACCTTCCAGGTACAGCTCGCGGTTAAAGGGTTCATATAATCCTTCAATCAGTTCCACATCTTCGCGCAATTGGCGTGCAGGCTTTTCACCAATCATTTGGTCAATTATCGCATCACCAATATTGGAAATAGAAACCACATCCGTTGCTTTTTTTTCTTTGTGTGGGGTAAATAAATTCAATGTTTTTTCGTGCAGGTTATAAACGCCTTTAAAGGTTGAACCCACACCAATTGGCCAACTCATGGGTTGCGTGTGTATGTGCAATTCCTTTTCTATTTCTTCCAGCAAATCATAAGGGTCTTGTCCCTCGCGATCCATTTTATTGATAAACACAATCACAGGCGTATTGCGCATGCGGCACACTTCCATCAATTTGCGGGTTTGCTCTTCTACACCTTTCACGCAATCCACCACCAGTATTACACTGTCAACAGCCGTTAAGGTGCGGTAAGTATCTTCCGCAAAATCCTTGTGACCGGGTGTATCCAGGATGTTTACCTTGTAGCCTCTGTATTCAAAACCCATTACCGAAGTAGCCACCGAAATTCCACGTTGTTTTTCAATTTCCATAAAATCGGAAGTAGCCGATTTTTTGATCTTATTGCTTTTTACCGCACCAGCCGTGTGGATGGCACCACCAAAAAGCAAGAGCTTTTCGGTAAGGGTTGTTTTTCCCGCATCGGGGTGGGCAATGATGGCAAAGGTGCGTCTGCGGTTTATTTCGGTTTGAAAAGACATGGTCTTGTTTATTTTAGTGCGGGTTATGAAATGGAATGAAACTCAAATTGCAACTCATTCAATTTTTTATACAATCCATTGTGTTTAATTAGTTCGTCATGCGTGCCCGATTCGGCAACAATGCCTTTGTCAATCACCATAATTTTGTTGGCATTGCGAATGGTAGAAAGCCGGTGCGCAATCACAAAAGAAGTTCGGTTTTGCATCAAATTTTCCAATGCCTCCTGCACCAGCAATTCGCTTTCGCTGTCAAGCGATGAGGTAGCTTCATCCAAAATAAGGATAGCCGGATTTTTGAGAATGGCACGGGCAATGGCTACGCGTTGGCGTTGGCCACCACTTAGTTTAATGCCGCGTTCGCCCACTATGGTTTCATATTGCTCAGGAAATTGGAAAATAAATTGGTGGGCATTGGCTTTTTTAGCCGCGGCAATAATTTCTTCTTCCGTTGCTTCAGGATTTCCATAGGCAATATTTTCTTTGATGCTGCCACCAAACAGCAGCACATCTTGTGGCACATAGGCCATTTGCTTGCGCAGTTGGGTAAGTGGAATGGTTTGGGCATCCATGTGGTCAAATTTGATATTGCCGGCATCGGGTTCATAAAAGCGAAGCAACAAAGCGGTAATGGTACTTTTGCCTGCACCGCTTGGTCCAACAATGGCTATTTGTTGGCCACTTTTGGCTTCCAGCGAAATGTTTTTCAAAACAGCTACATCTTTGCGGCTAGGGTAGCTAAAGGCTACATCGTGAAAGGCTACATCGCCTTTGATAAGGTATTGGGGTTCTACTTTCTCATTCACAATTGAAACATCTTCGCCTTGGGTACGCAAAATTTCCCTCACGCTTTGGGTAGCGCCCAATGTTTTTTGCAATTGGCTAAACATATCGGCAAAGCCTGCAAACGTGCCACCAACAAAAACAGAAAAAATAACAAACATGGTAAGCGAGCCCATGGTGAGTTCGCCCGATGAAATCATATTGGCGCCATACCACATCACAAACGACACTGCCCCAAACACACTAAATATCATAAACGAAACAAAAGCTCCCCGGTAGCGGGCATTGCTGATTGCGGTTTCCACAACTGCATAAATGCTTTTTACATAGCGTGTAATTTCGTATGCCTCGCCCGTAAAGGATTTAACCACCGAAATACCTTGAAACGTTTCCTGCACAATGGTGCCACTTTCGGCAAGTTGGTCTTGCGCTTTGCGGCTCATTTTGCGAATGCGTATGCCAAACACCACCGCCAGCACAGCAATTACAGGTACCACGGCCAACATCACCAAAGCCAGCTTTGCACTGATCCAAAATATGAACATAAGCCCAATAAGCAGGGTGAAAATACCACGCAAAAATTCGGCAAGGGTAAAGGATATGGCATCTTGTATTTGCGACAAATCAGA
>JBIINH010000012.1:0-26992 GCA_044337585.1 Bacteroidia bacterium | reverse complement strand
GGTGTTTTCATAGTTTAGGTTCAGAGCGTGGCCCCGTGCCACGCTTTGATTTTTTAAAAGTCCTTCCGTAATTTTTCATGCATTATTAAATGGTGCTTCGATGCTTCGAGAACCCCTTAGACACGCTCAGGGCATCGCTCAGCATCCGCAGATTAGTTAACTTCGAACTGTGAACTTCAAACTATGAACTTCAAACTATGAACTATGAACTTCAAACTAACAAGCTATATAGTGAAGAGTCAAATAACTTGTCTTGTCTCTCGTTATCTCTAAATCTCGCTTCTGATTAAAACACCTCTTTGGCAATTTGCCTGGTGGCTTCGCTTAATCCCATGGTGTAATAGTGCAATACCGGAACATTTGCGGCTTTCAACTCTTTAGATTGTTGAATGGCCCATTCAATGCCTACTTGTTTCACTGCTTTGTCGTCTTTGCATTTGTTTACTGCATCAACCAACTCATCCGGAATATCAATATGAAATAATTTAGGCAATACACTCAATTGTTTTTTGGTAGTTAATGGTTTAAGTCCCGGAATAATGGGGATGGTAATTCCCATTTTTTTGCATTGCTCTGTAAACTCAATAAACTTGCTGTTGTTAAAAAACATTTGTGTAACCACATAATCGGCACCGGCATCAACTTTTGCTTTTAGCCATTTTAAATCGCTGCTCATATTGGGAGCTTCAAAATGTTTTTCAGGATATCCGGATACACCTGCACAAAAATCTGTAGGAACCGCATTTTCCAAATCATCATCCAGGTAAATGCCTTTATTCATGTCTAATACTTGGTTAAGCAATTCAAGCGAATCTTTATTGCCATCCGGTTCAGGCACAAAGTGTGGCTCATTTTTAATTCCATCACCACGTAATACCAACACATTTTGAATACCCAAAAAGTTTAGGTCAATCAATGCATTCTCTGTTTCTTCTTTGCTAAATCCGCCACAAATCAAATGTGGCACCGCTTCAACTTTGTATCGGTTCATCAAGGCAGCGCAAATAGCAACCGTACCTGGTCGTTTACGTGTGTATACCTTGTCAAATCCACCGTCTTTACGTTTACGTAAAATAAACTCCTCACGGTGATAGGTCACGTCAATAAATGCAGGTTTGAATTCCATTAAGGGATCAATGCCTTCGTATAATGACTTGATATCCTTTCCTTTTAGTGGCGGAAGTATTTCAATAGAGAAAAGCGTATCCTTGGCATTGCTTATGTATTCTGTGATTTTCATTTAGTTTTATAACAAAGCACAAAACTAAGTGTTTGCACCAAAAAGAAAAGCTATTCACGCAATCCTTATCTTTGCCCGATATGGGTAGAAAAAAATTTGTTCCAAAACGCATTCAACAGATTGAAATTACCAAAGCCGGTAGTGAGGGAGTTTGCATTGCACACCACGATGGGAAAGTGATAATGGTTGAAAAAGCGGTGCCTGGCGATATTGTTGATATCAGAGAAATTTCTTCCAAAAAGAAACATTCCGTTGCAGTGATTGAAGAAATAATCAAACCTTCATCCAACCGGGTTGATGCATTTTGCGAACACCATGCCATATGCGGTGGATGCAAATGGCAACAAATGGATTATCAAGCACAACTAAGATACAAACACCAACAAGTTCTTGATGCCTACGAGCGAATCGGGAAGTTTGATTTTCCTGAAATTTTACCTGTGATTGGCGCACCCGAAACAATATTTTACCGAAACAAACTAGAATACAGTTTTACTGAAAAGCGCTGGCTTACCAGCCTTGATGGCAAAGATGATATGACGTATGCACAACATGCCGGCCTTGGCTATCATGTTCCGGGAAGATTTGACAAGGTATTTGATGTAAACAAGTGCTGGCTCATGGATGATTTGCACAATACCATCCGAAACCGCATTCAGGAATATTGCCTCGAGCACAACTTTAGCTTCTTTAATTTATATGCAAACGAAGGATTCATGCGAAGCCTTATCTTCCGAAACAACCCCCAAGGTCAGTGGATGCTGATTGTGGTTTTTGGTCATGAAGACGCTGAAAAAAGGAAGGCCTTGCTTGAATTTATTAAAAACACTTTCCCACAAATATCGTCATTGGTTTACATCATAAATGAAAAACTGAATGATACGATAAATGACTTGGAAACACAGGTATACAGTGGGGATGCATTTCTTATTCAACAACTCGAGGACTTAAAATTTAAAATTGGACCGAAATCGTTTTTCCAAACCAATACCCTGCAAACACAAAAGTTGTATGAAACAGCAAGAACATTTGCCCAATTAAGTGGCAATGAAAATGTGTATGATTTGTATACGGGCGTGGGAACCATTGCTTTGTTTGTAGCCAAGCAGGCCAAGCATGTTACGGGAATTGAATATGTTCCCGAAGCCATTGTTGATGCGGATATGAATGCGGCATTTAATGGCATTGCCAATACTTCATTTTTTGCAGGTGATATGAAGCAGGTTCTTAACGATAGCCTGATACAAAAAGAAGGCAAACCGGATGTGATCATAACTGACCCGCCAAGGGCAGGAATGCACGAAGATGTGGTGAAAAAAATAATGGAATTATTGCCCGCAAGAATTGTGTATGTAAGCTGCAATCCAGCAACCCAGGCGCGTGACATTGCTTTGATGACTGAACTTTACAAGGTAACACGAGTGCAGCCCGTTGATATGTTTCCGCATACACACCATGTGGAGTGTGTGACATTGCTTGAGCGTAAGTGAAAGGTAAGGGTATATTATTTGCCATTTACTTCAAGACACCCTAAATTTTCATAGGCATCATCTTGAAGAAAGGATTGAATTATTTCAGCATGGGAAGTGATGACCGAAATAAGGTTTTCAGTTGTAATGTTTCCTGTTCGTAACCAAATAACTTTAGGTGGATGGCCATATAAGGTAACCATATCATAAAAATCCGCATCAAATGTCACAATTGTATAGCCATTCTCTCTAGAAAAACGCTAAATTTCAATATCAGATTTATTTTCTAATTGTAGTGTACGTACTTGATCACAATCAGGAAACAGGTGTTTCAGTTTAATTGCTACCCTAAAGGATATATTTTGGTCAAACAGCAGTTTCACGATACAATTAACAATTTGTGTTCTCTGTCTGCTGCGTATGCAAGTGCTGCTTTTAAATCTTCTTCTGTCAATTCAGGGAAGTCAGCCAGTATTTCGTGTACCGACATTCCCGAAGCAAACCAACCAAGAATGTCATAAACAGAAATTCTCATGCCGCGAATGGTTGGTCTGCCAAACCGTGTAGACGGGTCGATATTAATACGTTCTGAATAGTGTTTCATTTTGCTAAAATACAATTTATTGAACAAAACAAGTCTTGTTCACTTTTAAAACATTTCTGAATCGTTAGGTTTAATCTATTAAAAATTAATCAGACTTGAAACATAACAAACCATGAACTTGGGGAAAAAATGTTTCTATATTGAACTTGGTAAGTGCTGCCCACATCCCTACTTTTGCCGTTTACTAAATCCTAAAATACATGCTAGAACCACGCCCCATGCGCAATGCGCTGATTTCCGTTTTTTATAAAGATGGCCTTGATACGTTGGCCAAAACCCTTGCTGCGCATGATGTTCAAATATATTCAACCGGTGGCACACAAGATTTTATAGAGAAACTTGGTATAAAAGTTCATAGGGTTGAAGACCTCACAGGCTACCCCAGCATTTTAGGAGGAAGGGTAAAAACACTTCACCCAAAAGTATTTGGAGGCATATTGGCCAGGCGAGATAACGAACAAGACAATAAAGAAGTAGCCGAATACCACATTCCGTTTTTTGATTTGGTTGTGGTGGATTTGTATCCATTTGAAGAAACAGTAAAAAGCACAACTGATGAGGCTAGTATTATTGAAAAAATTGATATCGGTGGGGTTTCGCTTATTCGTGCAGCGGCTAAAAATTTCAACGATACATTGATTGTTTGCGATAAAGGAGATTTCAAAGCGGTATCAGATTTAATAACGGAACAAAAAGCACAAACAAGTATTGAACAACGCAGGCAATTTGCCACCAAAGCGTTTCACGTCACCTCACATTATGATGGCTTGATTTTTCAGTATTTTGACAAACAAAACCCATCTGCTTTTAAATCGAGTGTGGCACCGGCACATACCCTACGTTATGGCGAGAACCCGCATCAGAAAGGTACTTTTTTTGGCCCGTTGAACGATTTGCTTGAACAATTGCATGGCAAAGAACTTTCGTATAACAACTTGCTTGATGTGGACGCAGCCATAAACCTGATAGCTGATTTTGATGAACCAACCGTAGCCATCATCAAACACAATAATCCTTGCGGCATTGCATCAAGAGCTACGATTGCCGAGGCTTACCGCGATGCGCTTGCCGGAGATCCGGTTTCAGCTTTTGGTGGAGTGATTATTGCCAATCGTCCAATTGACGATGCTACAGCTCAGGAAATTGATAAACTATTTATGGAAGTACTTATTGCGCCTGCTTATGAGGGCAACTCGCTAGAGGTATTGAAAAACAAAAAAAACAGGGTATTGCTCATCCAAAAAGGTAAACTTCCCAACACTAAAATTTTCAGGAGTTTGCTAAATGGCGTGATTGAACAAGACCGTGATGCTGTTGTCCTTCAACAAAAAGATTTGAAATTAGTCACCCAACTTGAGGCATCAGCCGGCCAGATAGCCGACCTGCTTTTTGCCGATAAAATTGTGAAGCATACCAAATCCAATACCATTGTATTGGCTAAAAATAAGCAGCTAACGGGAATTGGTTGTGGGCAAACATCCAGGATTGATGCCTTAAAAAATGCCATTGGCAAAGCAGCCGAATTTGGTTTTGACTTGCAAGGCGCAGTGATGGGCAGCGATGCCTTTTTCCCTTTTCCCGATTGTGTAGAAATTGCAGGTAATGCAGGAATTACGGCTGTGTTGCAACCCGGTGGTTCTATAAAAGACGACTTAAGCATCAATTATTGCAACACACACAAAATAGCCATGTATTTTTCAGGAATCAGGCATTTTAAACATTAAACCAACAGGGGTATATATTCCAAATATTATTCTAATTTGCACCTCAGATTTTTGATTAACCATTTAAACGCGCAGAATAACACATGGGCATGTTCAGTTTCCTTACACAGGATTTAGCCATTGACCTTGGCACAGCCAATACACTTATTATACATAAAGACCAGGTGGTGGTTGATGAACCATCCATTATCGCGATCAACCGAAGAACCGGAAATGTAATTGCAGTTGGCAGTCAGGCACAGCAAATGCATGGAAAGGCACACGAAGACATTAAAACCATACGCCCACTTAAGGATGGTGTAATTGCCGACTTCAATGCGGCAGAACACATGATTCGCGGATTGATTGGCATGATTCCGCAAGGAAGCAAATTGGTGAAACCCCAGCAACGTATGGTAATTTGCATACCATCTGGGATTACTGAAGTAGAAAAAAGAGCGGTAAAAGACAGTGCCGAGCGTGCGGGAGCCAAAGAAGTTTACCTCATACACGAACCAATGGCAGCAGCAATTGGTATCGGTATTGATGTATTCGAACCTATGGGAAATATGATTATTGATATTGGTGGTGGTACAACAGAAATTGCAGTTATTGCCCTTGCCGGTATTGTGTGCGACCAATCCATCCGTGTTGCCGGTGACGAATTTACTGATGATATACTTGACTACATGCGTAGGCAACACAACCTTTTAGTTGGAGAACGCACTGCAGAGCGCATAAAAATTGAAGTAGGATCGGCACTGACCGAATTGGATAATCCTCCACCTGATTATGCTGTAAATGGCCGCGATTTAATGACGGGTATACCAAAACAAATCACCGTTTCGTATAGCGAGATTGCTGCTGCGCTTGACAAATCGATTTCAAAAATTGAAGAGGCCGTTTTGCGAGCACTTGAATTAACACCACCCGAATTGTCGGCCGATATTTTCTCAACAGGGCTTTACCTAACAGGTGGTGGCGCATTATTACGTGGCTTAGATAAACGTATTGCTCAAAAAACAAGGCTACCGGTGCATGTGGCTGATGACCCGCTTCGCGCTGTAGTTAGAGGAACAGGCATGGCCCTTAAAAACTTAAAGAGTTTTAAATTTTTAATGACATAATTTGAATCGGCTAACCTTTATCCATGAGGCAAATCTTTTACTGAAAATCCGTATCGAAAAACACGAAAGATGCGCAACCTGATATTCTTTATTTATAAGTACTATACATTTTTTCTTTTCTTCGCATTAGAAGTTTTTGCGATAGTGATTATTTATCGTTTCAATAATTACCAAAAAGCAAGTTTTGTTAATTTCACTACAGGGGTTACCAGTTCATTATATACAGGTGTAAACAATATAGAAACCTATTTCTCTTTACGAGAAGTAAATGACAGTCTACAACAAGAGAATGCTCGATTGCACTCCTTATTGCTTACTTCCTATTATGAAAATAATATCACCAGCAACAGCATTAAAGATACCATTTACAAACAGCAATATACTTACCTGGCTGCTAAGGTGGTAAACAATTCGGTTACCAAACGCAACAATTACATCACCATCAACAGGGGCCGCCTTCATGGTGTGAAACCTGAAATGGCAGTGATATGCGAAAGCGGTATTGTGGGAATTGTATTAAATGTATCTGACCATTATGCTACCGTACTTTCTTTTCTAAATAATAATTGTAAGATTAGTGCCAAGCTTGAAAAAACACAATCATTTGGTTCTCTTGTATGGGATGGCATCAACCCAAAATACGCAAAACTTTTGGATGTAAATAAGCATGTTCCTGTTGCCATCAACGACAATATTATTACCAGCAATTATTCAACAATTTTTCCCGAAGGCATTAGAATTGGACGAGTGATTGACCAATCATTAGAACCGGGAGATAATTTTCATTCTATCACAGTGGAGCTGTATACCAACTTTAGTACTTTATCTTCTGTGTATGTAATCGATAATATTTTCAAAGAAGAACAACAACAACTCGAAACACAGCTTACCACAAAGTGATTTTAGAAATACTAACATATTTGTTCCGACTCATCGTCATCGTGATACTGCAATTGCTGGTGGTAAACAATATTGAATTGAGCAGTTTGGTAAATCCTTACATCTATGTAGCATTTATTCTTTTGCTTCCTATAAGTATGAAACCATGGATGGTGGTTGTGATTTCATTTCTTACAGGTGCCATTATTGATGCATTTTCAAGTACTCCCGGATTGCATATTGCTGCTGCAAACTTGATGGGATACCTGCGATATTTTTATTTGGCCGCAGCCACAACAAAAGAAGACCAAATAGGAAATATTGTACCATCCATTTCACAAAAAGGCATTGTATGGTTCAACTTTTATGCATTTGCGCTCATTTTTGTGCACCATTTTGCATTGTTCTTTCTGGAGATTTACACATTCAGGGAATTCTTTTCTACACTCCTTCGTATTATCTTAAGTACTTTCGTATCGTTGTTACTGATAAATATTGGTCAGTTACTCTTCTACAACGTTGGGAAGTCAAATGAATAATCAGCAAAATAAACGGTACGTACTTTTAGTTATTTTTATTTCGGTGGCAGTATTGTATTTGTTGCGCTTGGTTCAACTTCAGCTGCTGGATGAGAGTTACGTGCGCTTTGCACAAGCAAATGTATTGCAAGAGCAAACTATATATCCTGCTCGCGGGCTTATGTATGACCGAAACGGAGAGTTGTTGGTATATAATGATGCCATCTATGATTTATCTGTTATACCCGAGCAAGTAAAAAATCTGGATACTGCATTATTTTGTAAAACACTCGGCATTTCAATCGAAACATTTACTGCCCGATTTGAAAAAATAAAACGCAGTGTAGGCTATGCACCCTATCGTCCTTCGCTTTTCGAAAAGCAATTAACCATTCCAATTTACGCAGCATTTCAAGAAAGGATGTATGACTTCCCCGGATTTTTTGTTGAAGTAAGAACAGATAGAAAATACAAATACAGCAATGCTGCCCACGTGATGGGGTATATTGGTGAAGTCAACGACCGCGATATCGAAAAATCGGAAGGCTATTACCGTATGGGTGATTTTATTGGAATCAGTGGGGTTGAACGATCTTATGAAGAAGTGCTTAGGGGACAAAAAGGCGTGCGCTACGTTTTGGTAGATTCAAAAAACAGAACACAAGGAAGGTATAAAGAAGGCGAATTCGACACGCCTGCCGTTTCGGGACAAAACATTACACTTAGTATTGACCAACAATTGCAAGCTTTGGGTGAAGAGTTGATGCAAAATAAAATTGGAAGTATTGTAGCAATCGAACCCCAATCGGGAGAAATTTTAGCAATGATTAGCACGCCTACGTATGATCCAAATTTATTGATTGGACGAGAACGAGGCAATAACTACATGAAACTGTTGCGCAATCCATCCAAACCATTGTTTAACCGACCAATGGCTGCACCTTACCCTCCGGGTTCTATATTTAAAGTAATTATGTCGCTGGTGGGACAACAAGAGCATGTGCTTGCGGCCTCCACTACTTATGGTTGTGCAGGCGGATACCATATGGGTGGCTTAAAGGTTGGTTGTCACCCGCACCGTTCTCCGTTGGCTTTGCGTGATGCGGTTGCCATGTCGTGCAATGCGTATTTCTGCAACGTATACCGAACCGTAATTGACAACCCCCGATACCCCAAAGTAGAAGATGCCTACAAGCAATGGTATAAGCATATCGCAAGTTTTGGAATTGGTCAGAAATTAGGTGTAGATATTTTTGGTGAAGGGAAAGGATTTTTGCCTCCGCCTGATTACTATGATAAAATCTACGGAAGAAACCGATGGAAATCCTCTACTACCATTTCGTTGGCAATTGGTCAAGGTGAATTAGGTATTACACCACTTCAAATGGCAAATGCTACAGCCATTATTGCCAATCACGGTTATTTTGTAACACCTCATGTGGTAAAATCAATTGACGAGGAAAAAAATCCAAATCCGGCATACAACAAAAAAAATTGGGTAACTGTTGATACTGCTTATTTCAATATCGTTATTGATGGCATGCAAGATGTGTTGGAACGAGGAACAGGAACCATTGCCCGCATTCCGGGAATTGTGATTTGCGGAAAAACAGGTACTGCACAAAATCCGCATGGAAAAGACCACTCTGTTTTTTTTGCATTTGCACCCAGAGAAAACCCCAAAATTGCCATTGCTGTTTTTGTTGAAAATGCAGGATTTGGTGCCACTTGGGCTGCGCCTATCGCCAGTTTGATGATTGAACAATACTTAACCGGAAAGCACGATACCCGAAAATATATTCTTGAAAGAATGCTTAAAGGAAATTTAATGCCATACAAAAATGACTCAACTCAAGCAGCCCAAGCCATCAAACGTTGATTGGATGACGTTGCTCATCTATTTTGCCTGCACCATTTGGGGCCTTATATGCATTTATGCATCGGTGTATAAAGACACTCACCCGTTGATATATGACCAAAGCATGAACTATGGTAAGCAACTTACCTGGATGGGTATTTCCTTTTTTATTGGCATGCTGATTTTGCTAATTGACGAAAAGTTTTTTTATGCATTTGCCTATCCCATTTATGGTATTACCATTTTGCTATTACTTGCCGTGCTTGCATTTTCGGTTACTGTAAAAGGCTCTAGCTCATGGATAGAAATTGGCGGATTCCGCATGCAGCCTGCCGAATTTGCCAAGTTTGGAACAAGCCTTGCCTTAGCCAAATTGTTAAGCGGTTACAATACAAAATTTACCGACCCTAAAATTCGAAACCTTTCGCTGCTTTTGGTATTTATTCCTCCAATAATTATTTTGTTGCAAAATGAAACAGGAAGTGCGCTTGTTTTTGCTTCCTTTATTTTGGTTTTTTACAGAGAAGGCTTGCCGGGTTATTTTCTTTTCATAGGTGCAGTTGTAGCCTTAATTGCTGTGCTTGCGCTTATTGTCCCCGCTATTTATTTATACATCATCATTGGTGTTTTCGCAGCAATCTTCACTCTCTTTATCAGGCGAAATATCAAAAATATTCTTATCGTTGGAGCAGTAGCCATCGCATTGTGCGCTTTGGCCGGAAGTGTGGATTATGTATTTGAAAATGTATTGCAACCTCATCAAAAACAACGTATCAATGTGTTGCTTGGCAAAGAAGTGGACTTGAAAGGTGCAGGCTATAATGTGCAGCAATCGAAAATTGCTATTGGTTCGGGTGGCTTGATGGGCAAAGGCTTTTTGGAAGGCACCCAAAATAAATTCCGATTTGTACCTGAACAAAGTACCGACTTTATATTTTGTACCATTGGTGAAGAATATGGTTTTATTGGTACGTCCGTTTTTATTATTTTGTATATGCTGCTGCTTTGGCGCATCCTGTATCTGGCCGAACGGCAAAAGCAAAAATTTAATCGCATATATGGATACTGTGTGGCCTCAATCTTATTCTTTCACTTCTTTGTCAACATCGGTATGACTATTGGCCTCATCCCCGTGATTGGTATTCCATTGCCTTTCTTTAGTTATGGTGGTTCGGCATTGCTTAGCTTCACTATCTTACTTTTCATTTTCATTAGGCTTGACTCTAACCGCTTGAATGAGCTGAAAGGTGCATATGACTAGTTATTGAATTTGGCATGTATCTAATGACTTCCTTCAAGTATAATTTGGGTTAGGCTTAATCTTCTTTTATGAAATAATCAATGATCCATTCATTTTAAAAAATTTAGAATACGACATTTGGTTCTCTACGCTAAATCCCAATCCTGCTCAAACATTCCTGTATATCCAATCATTTTCCTGATCACTATGCCACCAAAATAGAAAGAATGCATAAGGCACAGGGTTAGCTACCCATATAAGCTCCGTAGGAGCGACATAATCCTAACACAAACAAAACGTATATTGAATAAGCTCCGTAGGAGCGGCATAATCCTAACACAAACAAAACGTATATTGAATAAGCTCCGTAGGAGCGACATAATCATGATTTAGCAAAAACATCAGCAATGTGACGCTCCAAGGAGCGTCACATTGCTGATAAAGACATGTCTATAACTGATTTTCTAGTATAAAGAAATTTGAACTACAACTCTACTTAAATAGTTGTGATAGCATACAACTCTTAATGAATGATAACCAATTTTGTATAAATTTTCTGTTGATTGATAATGGTCTCAACCCAATACATTCCATCTGTTAAATCAGAAATATCTATTCCGTTTTTGAACACATATTCTGCCGAAGATTTCCATATTACTTTTCCTTCTGCATTTCTAATTACAACAGATTGAATATTCTTATTCGATGTATGCTTAATATAAAATCTATTGTCTGCTGGGTTTGGAAACAACTGTATATCATCACTAACAGGATTTAACAATGAAGCATCGTCTATACTTGTTGTATTAAATTCAGATACAATATAGAATCGTTTATCTCCTCTTGTGGCAGCATCATCTGTTACCTGAAAAGTATATACAAATCCTTCTGACAGTGGAGCAGATGTGCCTGTATACGTGTCAACTAAAACTAACAATCTACCAGTATTCATATTATTGAACACCAATTTATTCTCTGTTTTCTGGTAAGCATTAACATTTAACCAAATAGTATCTTTATCAGTAACTTGAGGTCTTGAACTGATTGCTAGTTTTTTCTTGTCTTTTCCGTATGCACTTATAGAAAGTGGTGTTACAAAATCTGCCGCATCGTAAGCATCATATTCCGTAGTAGAACCATCAATATACCCTACAATTAATTTATCTTGATTGGTACTGTCATAAATTAGAGTGATATGAAATTGCTCTGGTTCTGATTTAAATAATCCATTTCCACCTGCTGTTTTATGGGTTTCTTGTATTTGTAATGCCGGATTGGCGTCTGTTGCTTTTACCCAGAAAGATTGACCGCTTGCAACAATACCTCCTGAAATATTACCTAGATCAGATAGTGCATTGTATGTATCATAGTTCGCAGTAATGGGATTAAACACCCACACGTTTGCTTCCAAATTGGTATATGTTGTACCTGTAAAACCTGCACCTGCCGGTGTGCGACCATTATCGTGTATTGTATTCCAGTTAATTGGACTTGGATATGGATTTCCTACTAAGTTCCAACCATCTTCGTTAACATTTCCACTATTAGAAAAACTTAATGGAGCGCTGATATTTCCTTGATTTACCGGACCCACAAGATTCAGTGTAACTTGATTCTGTGCTGTACTGCCAGATTGCAATCCAATTCTACTTGTATCACTTCTGTCGCCTCTAATAAATAAACGGTAGCCAATACCCGGTACAATTGATGTATCAATATGTTTGATAGATACCCATCCACTATCACGATTATTCAAAACAAATTCATTGTATCTGAATATACTTGGATTGTTATTCATAGTGGCATCAAACCCGTTAGAATTGAATGAGCCAACAGTATTACCTGTGCCAGGCCCTGTAATAAATACTTCGCTTCTCCAATCCAAAAATGTAGCATTTTGTATAGGGCTGCTCACAAACCTCCACCTTCTGCCAAAATTATTTGTTGGACCTGGTGAAGGAAATGCCGGAATGCATCTTTGTACGGTTACATTTCCGGTAATTGAACCTTCTGATGTACCAATACGAGCTGTACCACTGGCATCTGATAATAGCGTAAGAAAATTTCCGGCTTGTAAACTACCAGAAGTGCCAACTACCAGTGTGCCTGATGAAGCTCCGGCTGCGATAAATAAAGAATTTGTAAGCGTTGCAGAAACACTTGCTCCAAAGGTAAGATTTCGGATAGCGTTTGTTTGTTGCGGGATAGATTGATTGAAAAATAAATCACCAACTGTGCCCCGCAAAGTAAGTGAAGAACTCGGTGAACTGATAAATTCGTTCGTAATGCTATGTCCTGATAGGTTATTTGCTGACAGGAATTGTCCGTTCAAATTACATCTGCCGGAAACAAATGATAAAGTTCCGTCAACAGTAGCGTTTCCTGCTAATCTGGTTTCACTTGCATTATTCATTGTCAAATTAAAACACGTAGTATTTGACGGTATGGTTTGGTTTGCTGAGCCATCAAACGTGATAGTGCCTGTAGCACTACCGGTGTTAAAATTTATACCGGCCGGAAAAGGCAGTGGATCGGTACTTTGTGTGCGTATGGTACCATTATGTGTAGCTGTGGTTATACTTCCTATAATTCTGTTGGTACCCATATTTAATGTGCCACCTGCTACTGAAGTGTAGGTGCCATTTACCGTGATATTACCACCTGTTGTTTGGGTACCACTGGTATTGCCCATAGATAAATTGAAGTACGGATATGTAGAGGCAACGGTTTGCCCACCTGCTAGTCTTTCATACACCACTGTACCGCTAGGTGTAACAATAGTTGAAAAATTGTTGGGGAAATTACTTCCGCTAATTCCACCTGTATTGCCCGATAAGCGCAAGGTGCCGGCAATTGCCAATTGACCACCGGCAGCTGATCTATTTAAGGTAAATGTTGAGGCATCTAAGGTAGCACCGGTTTGTATGGTAAGGTTGCCGTTTGCTATACTGATGTTTCGTGCCAGTGTGGTGGTTCCGGTTGCTACTTCAAAATTGCGAATGGTTATCGGATTTACAGTACCTGAAATTTGTTGCGTGGTACCATTCATGCGCAATGAACCATTTGCTGTGTAAGTTCCGCCATTGCGTGTAAAATTACCCGAAACATTGATGATGGAATTGGTACCTGGTGTAACTGTGCCGCCTGTTTGCAGAAAATCACCCCCGATGTTTACCGTTGTGTTGGTGTTTGTTGAAAGGGTCCCACTATTCACAGTTACCCCGCCTCCCAGCGTATATGCAGTGCCTAGTAGTGTCAAATTACCACCGCCTAATGTTGTTAAACCGGTTACAGTAGCATCGTTCGATTGTAATTGTAGTGTTCCTTGTAGTAGTGTAAGTGTGCCCGAATACGTCATTGCACTTGTAGAAAGTTGAGTAAGTCCAAACGAACCATTTTTGGTAAAACTACCCGAACCCGTTATTATACCGTTTAGATTATTATTGGTGGCCCCTGTATTGTAAATTGCATTGCCACTCAGACTTAGATTTCCTGCTATACTTAAGCTACTGTTGCCTGAGGTTACATTGCTGCCATTAACTACAGTTAATTCGGCATTGTTAATGGTCATTGCTAGTATATTGCAACCTGATGCTGCACCTGAAGTTGCTCGGTTGACTGCAATGGTGCTGGTGTCGTTTACAGTTGCACGTATGTTGTAAGTAAGACCTTCTTGAAACAAATCCAATACTCCTCCATTCATGGTTAGGTTTGCGGTGTCAGCATTGGCTAAAGCCAATGCATTTAGGAGTACTATGCTTCCGGCATTCAAAATATTCGGAGCTGTTGATCCGTTTCGTGCGGTTGAGCTGCCAGTTACACGAAACTCCCCATTGCCATTCTTGGTCATGCTAAAGTTGCCATTGAGTATATTCACTTGTAAGCGGGAATTGGTGGCTACATCAAAGGTAGTTACCGCACTTAATTGGGTTGTATTAAATACAACAATTGGATTACCTGAGGTATTGTTTGGTCCCCTAAGTAGTGTCAAAGTACCACCGTTGCTGGTTAAATTATTCATATTGAACATTAAACTTGCACCCGGTGTTCTGCGGTCAAGCATGATTTCAACATTCCCAATGTACGTAAGCGTCCTACCGAATACAATATTTGCATCGCCTAACAGGGTAAGCCTGCTGCCTCCAGACATGAAAATATTGCCACCACCAAATGCCAATGTACTATCTGCACCTACTACATTGCCGGAATTGATGTTAATATTACCGGTCAATGAATTTTGGCGGTTTAAAAACAGGTTGCCGGTACCTGAATAATTAATTCCTGCACCACCTGATTCGTAACGTCCGGTTTGTATCATATCACCGTTGCCGTTAAAAGTTGCTACGAAACCACCACTCACCGCCCCAAAAGTAAACAGGGTATTGCCACCCAATGTAGGCCTGGTAACAGTGAAAGTAGGAGTATTTAAATAGGTCATATTTCCAAATGTGATACCCGCAGTGTCTGAATTTACATTAGTACCTGCTTGTAAGTTGATAATAACAGATGCATTGATACGAAGTGTACCAAAAGTATAGGTTACCCCCCCACCAATTGTTGCCCTATCAGAAATAATGGTTGATGTAGCTGTAGCGATACAAGGGCGGTTAAAGTTTAAATCTACATCGCTTCGCCCGCGCAAGGTGCCACCTGCTAAAAATACGGTATCTAATCCCAATGCATTTGCACTTGCAGCAATAAGGGTTCCACTACTAAGCCTTAACCCACCGGTAAATGTATTGGACCCTGATAAGGCTACTGTACCTGTGCCTGAACGAATCACGCTTACAGTACCATTCCCATTTTCAATGGTACCACTATAATCACCTGTAGCAACTACTGATCCATTGATAGTAAGTGTATCTCTTTCAGCAGCACTGGTAATAACTTTACCATTACCAATAATAGCACCAACATTAAGGTTTTTACTATTTAAGTCAATAATACCTGAACCGGTTTGATTTAGCAAGTTGGATACTGTTAATGGAGTTACATTATTGGTTAAAATATCGAGTGTATCTGGCCCGCTGTGTAGTATATTAAAAAACGTGCTGTTTCCGTTGAACACATCCTGAATATTTGTTCCGGCAAATTCGACAGTGGAGTTATTTGCCAAAAACGTACCCTGATTGTTCCAATTCCCAACTACTCTTAAGGTATTGGTAGTAAGTATGGTTAAAGAAGATCCGCTAAATATGGTTACGTTTTTAGCTTCGGCAGCTGCATTGATAATTGGCTTATTGGCAGGTGCTGCTTGTATAAATACATCAGTTGTGATATCAGGTACTAAATTACCCGCCCAATTGCTTCCTGTATGCCAGTCGGTACTTGTGGTACCCAACCAATATCCGGGTGAGAGGCCACCGGTTACATCCAATATGCCTGTAGAAGATATAGTAAAGAAGGTATTGTTTTGTATGTTTGCTGCTGAAGAAGTACTTCCGTATGTATCCACATTTTGTGCTGCGCCCGAAAACATTAAAAAACCCGCAGTAGAGGTGACAGCACCACAATCAAACCGAGCACCTGTAGCCAACGATAAGCCACCTTGCAAATTGAGGCTAATACCCGCGGCTAAATTTCCCGCATTTACAGTGGTAAGGCCTGTATAGGTATTGGCGCGTGTAAAGGTAAGCGTACCTGAACCTACTTTGGTAATACCTCCCGTACCGGAAATGATACCATCATAGGATGTAGTTGTAGTGTTGCCAACGGTTAATACCGCAGCTCCGAGCAAAACGTTGCCACCTGTAGCTCCGCCACCTGCAAGTGATCCTATGGTTTGGTCAAAAGCTGTAATGTCAATTGCAGCACCTGCCACATCAGCCAAAGTAAATGCAGAGCCGTTGCCAAATGCCGACATGCCTCCTGCTTTAAGTACACCACCGTTAATTGTGGTTGTACCTGTATACGTATTTAGGTTGGTAAGCGTAAGTGTGCCTGTACCTGCTTTCACCAAGCTAAGTGTACCTCCCCCAGTTCCGTTTTGTATAAAACCTTGATATGTGGTATTGCTATTATCACCTCCACATGTTAGGGTACCAGAAAAGGCATTCTGATTACGAACAATACCTGTACCAGACCCTGATAGTGAACCCACTGTTTCATTAAACCCGAACAATTCGAATATACCATTATTGATTACAGCACTTCCATTTGGTATTACGCCAGAAGACCCGAGTCGCAGTGTACCAGCGTTTATGGTAGTAGAGCCGGTATAGTTGTTTGCGGTATTGGTTAGAATAGCCGTTGATGACCCAATCTTTGTAATCGCATTGGTTGATACAATGCCATTAATGGTTGTAATTCCTGCTATATTCAATAACAAATCAAAGTTACCTACAATATTGCCATTTAATGTAAGTCCAGACGCGACATCACCTATAATACTTGCATTATTACCTGTAATACGAATATTTCGATTAGTAGTCATTGCAATAGCGCCATTAACTCTAAAAGTTGAATTTGCTGCAATGTAAATGGTATCATTGGGTGTGCCTGTTCCAATACAACTAGCAACACCTGCATTAGCCACATTATCTGCCCTAAGCGTACCTGCATTTATTGTAACAGTACCGCTAAACGTGTGGGCTGCGGCATTCAGCGTTAATTGGCCTGCTCTTATTTTTAGCAAATTTAATTTTCCGGCACCATCTTGTATAATTCCTGTACCAATGCTAATAGATCCTACTGCATCAAATGTTACCGTTTTTTCGCCAGCATTGGCTAAGGTAATACCACCATTGATAGTTAATACTCTTGCGTTATTAGCAAAAATAGTTACCGGCTGGTTCATTATAATTTGACCCGTAATGGTTGGATTAATGGTATTTGATTGTATGTTATAGGTGCCTGTAGTTGGTTGGTCGGCTACGGTTATATTTCGCGCAAATGTTATAATATCTACACTCAAAGTGGGTGATGCATTGATGGCTGTTGTGCCGGTATCACCTAACACAATTCCACTGATATTGCTTCCTATAGGACTGTTACCCGATGCTAATACATTACCAGTAACAAGAAACAAACTACCAGCACTGATTACAGTTGTGCCATTGTATGTACTGTTGACATTTGATAAAGTTAATGAAGCAGAACCAATTTTGCGTAGCGACAGGGTAGTGGCGCTACCAGTATTGATGGTTCCTGCATAATTTGTAGGCGAACTTAAACTACCAACGGTAAGCACCACATTACCCGCTGCACTGCTGGTAATATTAGCTGTGGTAGGAGCAGCTGCCAGCGAAGCTATATTTACACTAAATCCATTCACATCAAGTGTACTGGATGCACCTATGGATAATACATTTAACGGTGAAAGTCCTGTGGCAGCACCCAACCTAATAGTTCCTGCCGATATAGTGGTACCAGCGTTATACGAATTATTGCCAGAAAGAATTAGCGTACCGGTTCCTTCTTTGGTGAGTCCACTAGTGGCATTAATCGTTGCCTGATAATCAAAATTGCCGTTTCCGCCAAATGTAAGCCCCCTGCCGGCCGAATTTGAAGGATTAAATACAGCTGTATTTGCAAAAATAAGTGTGCTAAGTGCATCTGCTTGTATACGGTTTGAACCAGCGGTAGGCGAAAGAGGCGCTGTAATGGTATTGGTACCGCTTAAATTGCGAATAGCTCCCAAACTACTTACGCCCGTGCCCGTAAAATGAATGGTATCACTTACGGTAATGCCACCGCTCAATGCCAGTGTAGCTCCTGCAGTTATCGTGGTTCCTGGGTTAAGGTTAACTGTACCAAGGGCATTGTTATGGGCTACCTCTAAGGTACCAGAAGTCACTGTTGTGAGGCCGTTATACGTATTGTTTCCGCTCAGTATCTGTGTTCCTGAATTTGTTTTTGCGAGGTTGATGCGTGTAGCTGTTCCCAATAATAAATTACCTGAAAAATTGTGTGTTTCACCGGTTGCATTGTTGAGGGAAAGTGTTGCTGTAGCTACTAAACCTTCATTGGTTATAGTACCATTACCGGCTATGAACCTGGCATTTTGGTTACGGCCATTCATATCAACAATACCGGGGGCATTTACGGTGATACCTGAAGTAGTAGTTAAAACACCGGCTGCTTCCATTTCAAAACGCCCATCATTGATGGTAATATTGCTGTGGTTAATATTGCTTGCGCGGTAAATAAAAGTACCTGTACCGGTTTTTATTATCGGGTTGTTATTGTTAAAGATGATGTTAGTTAACATATCCATATTCCCAACAGTATGGAGTGTAGCTGTAAAATCGCCTCCAATATTGCCACCGGATGTATACGTAGCGCCTGCTTCAACTTGAATGCGGCTATTGCTGATCATAGTGACATTTCGTATATTGCAATTTCCGGTCATTACCCGTATTGCACCATTGCTCCCATCCCCGTCACCATTAATGCTAAAACTTTTGAAAGCAGAAGTATTGTGATTGTAAATTTCTAAAGTTGCTCCCGTACTAACGGTTACAGTGGAATTAGTAGTGGCTCTACCATATGCATCTGCCGTAAATGCACGCACCGTGCCTGCATTTATACTAAGTGTACCATCGTAGGTATTGGCACCGTGCAATTCAAGTATGCCTGTACCGGCCTTTATCACATTTCCACTGGTTGCAGTACCACCGTTTGCAATCACGCCATTAACTGATACATTACCTGTACCCTGAAAAGTTGCTGTGCGTGTAGTGGCCGAATTGCTGATATTAAAATTATTAAAATTCAAGGTATTGCCAACACCATTAACGGTGATTGCAATATTTCCGGCAATTGTATTTGTAGCCGCACCCCCGAAAGTAATACCCGAAGATGACCCATTGCAAGTAAAGGTTGAACTTGCTGACAGCGAGACAGCACCAGTACCCATATTCAGGTTATTGGAGCCGGCAAACGTAAAACCGCTGGATATGGTAAATGCATTGTTAGTGGTTAGCGTAAGCGGAGCTCCACTGCTGTTATCGATAGTACCTAGTAAGGTAATGGCTGCTGTGCCCAATGCGCCAGCGTGACCAATATTTAGACGCGAAGCTGCTGCAAGTACAAATCCGTTATTAATGGTATTGGCATTATTTAACGTAAGGCTACTGCCTGCCGAAGTTGAAAGTGTTACAGTGGCATTTCCAATATTTACTACACCGTCTACAACAATATTGCCTACCCCAGTCAGTGAAAGTGCAAGATTGGTAGCGCTTACATTGCCCAGAGTTAATGTTCCTGCTGTAGATGTAAAGCGGCTGACAGTTGTGTATGTTATATCATTTGAAATATGATTATTTCCTGAGACATTGATTATAACTCCGGCACTACTGATACCTGTTCCGGCTACAGTGATAGCATCAACCAAAGTAATACCACCTGTAAGGTTGAGCCCGGCACCATTGGCTACTGTAGTTGCACCCGTAGCGTTGCCCAATGCAGCACTGTTTGATGCTAAAATTGTACCGGCACTGATGGTTGTTAAGCCCGAATACACATTTGCGCCACCTAAAGTGAGTTGCGAGGCACCTGTTTTAGTAATTGCAAACGTAGCACTACCTTCATCAATTATTCCGGTGTAAGCTGTGTTAGCTGCATTTGTAAGGGTAAGTGTTACTGAACCTGCTGAGGTGCTTGTAATATTACCTGTAGTACCTGCTAGGTTGGTGAATGTTTGGCTAAAACCATTTACATCCAATATGCCATTAACCGTAACGGTGCTTGATGTACTTAAGTTGTTTACTGCCCCTAATATAACCGTACCGCTGCTTATGGTTGTTGAACCTGTGTAGGTTGCAGCGGCATTTAATCGCAAATTACCACTTCCAGAATAGTCCATAATGCTACCAGCTGCAGTACCATTGGTAACCGCAGCATTCATCACTATATTACCTGTACCATTAAATGTTACTCTTCTAAGAGTACCACTGGGAGATACAATTGCAAACCCATTAAATTCTATATTATTTCCGGGGCCATTTACAGTTATGGTATAATTTGCAGATACATTGCCCTGGCCTTGACCATTAAATCGAAGCGTATTGGCATTGAGGGTAATGGTGCGCGAAGTGGTAAAAACCACATTGCCGGTGCCAAAAGTTAGGTTATGCGTACCTACAAAGGTAAAGTTGTTGTTTACATTAATTACGTTATTGGTAGCGAGTGACAAATTGCTTCCGCTTGTATTATCGATAATACAGCCAGCGCCTGCCAGTGTAAGCGCACCTGTGCCCAGTGCATTGCTATGATTGATGTTTAAACGGGCTGTACTGTTTAGCGTAATACCACCCGAGAAAGTATTGCTTCCGCTTAAGGTGAGTGAACCTGTGCCATTTTTTACCAACGAAAAACTACCTGTGCCAAGAGTGCCAGAAAATGTTGTATTTGAATTTAGAGCGCCCGTTGTAAACACAGGCGAACCACTTGAAGCCACATTACCACTTCCGCTAAGCGAACCGCAGGTAAAGTTAAAAGTAGCCATAGCAAGTCGTCCGTTAATTGTTGCAGCACCAGATATGCTAGTGATAGCCACAAGAGTAACGGTATCTCCAGCACGAATAACAACTTCATCGGAAGCGCCCGGCACGCCTGCACCACCCCATGTAGCAGATACATTCCAGTTTCCATTTTGGCTAGATGTAAATACTGCAGCATGTGCTGTAAATATTGAGAAATAAAGCGCAATAAAAATAAAAAGAGTAATTTGCGTTTTGTTGTGAGCTTTAGTACTAGACATATTATACAATTAAGGTGCAAAAAAATTACATAATTACTGTAATTATAAGTATTCAATCTAATAATCATTAAAAACGACTATTTAATGATACCATACGTATAATTACTTGATTAATAGCTATTTAAATACCTTATAAAATACAATTAAATATTCATTAAAATATAACTTTAAATAACTTTTTTGTTTTATTGTTATGTTATTGTTAAGTAATAAAATATAAAAAAGTGTCAACACGAATATATTTTCAATAAAATTATAAACGTCTTTTAAATATCATTATAATAAAATAAAAAAATTGGAGAATACATTTGTTTATGCAAAATTCTTTAAAGGCTATAGTACAAATAGGAAAAGCATCATTAGAAGACCAATCACTCGCTGAGGTATTGGGGAAAATTATAAAACTTTTAGGGCAGTCATACGAGATTGAACGTGCTTATCTTTTTGAATCAATTAACGAAAAATATTTTAGCTATACACATGAATGGACATCTGATGATGTTGAATCATTTATTGGCAATCCTATGCTCGAAAAAATTTCTTGGGAAGACTATTCATTCATAAAAAATCAGTTTTTAAAATTTGGTGTTTATACCACACATACCAAAGACATTGTAGATCCTGTGTTTAAAGAAAGCATTGAGATGCAGGGAATAGTATCTTTAATTTTTGTTCCGATATTTATTGACGATTTCTTATGGGGATTTATTGGTTTAGATGCATGTAAGAATGAGAAAAACTGGTCAGAAGACGAAACAGATTTATTGATAACAGTTTCAAATTATATAACTGCATTAATAAAAAGGAAGTTATTAGAACAACAAAATATTGATGCATTAACTCAACTGAAACAACAGAAAGAATTCTATTTAGATATATTAGAAAACTTACCTGCAGATGTTGTAGTTTTTAACAAAAATCACAAATATGAATATGCCAATACACATGCAATAAAAGATGATTATGTAAGAAATTGGATAATTGGAAAAGACGACTATGCATACTGCAAAAAATTTAAAAAACCCTTAGCACTTGCAGATAAAAGACGGCATCATTTCGAACAAGTATGTTTAGGATTAAAAGAAATAGAATTTAAAGAGCATATGGTATCGAGAGATGGTATGCCAATAACTTTTTTAAAAAATTTGAAACCTGTTTTAAATTCAGATCAATCTGTTAAAAATGTTATCGGATATGGAATTGATATTACATCTGTAATTCAAACAGAAAATCGTTTACTAAAATTAGAGGAAGCCATTAATAATTCACCAGATGGTATTGCCTTACTAACCCCCGATGGAATATACAACTACATTAATCGATCACATGAATCTATTTTTGGATATGATGAAGGAGAATTGATTGGAAAAACTTGGCAAGTATTATACGAAACAAATGAAATTGAATACATAACAAATGAAGTATTCCCTACATTGACAAAACAAAAATACTGGGAAGGTGAAATAAATGCTAAAGATAAAAATGGTAAGCAAATTGCACAGGATGTAAAATTAAAAAGGCTTGCAGACGATTCTTTGCTATGCATAACCCGAGATATTTCTAACATAAAGAAAAACAATTTACTGTTAAAATACACCAACAATAAATTAGATTTAGCTATTCGTTCATCAAACTTGGCTATGTGGGAATGGAATATCGAATCAGACGAATTGAAAGGAAACAAAATTTTTAATCAATATATTGGAAATCAAAAGAAATTTACGTCTAAAAAATGGGCACAACAAATACATCCAGATGACCGAGCTGATGTGATAAATGAATATCAAAAAATATTCAATGGAGATATAAATATCATTCAGTTAGAATATAGAATAACGGACAAGGAAAATAATATTAGATGGATTTTAGATACAGGTAGCGTAACCAGTTCCAATAAACAAGGACAGCCAAAAGAAATGCTAGGATGCATGGTTGATATTACTGAAATAAAGAAAGCCAAAGAAGAAATTTTTGAAGCATTTAACAAACAAAAAGAATTGCTTGAACTCAAATCAAAATTTGTGTCAATGGCATCACATGAATTTCGAACACCTCTTGCTAATATAAGAAGTACAGCAGAAGTAATTCAATTATACACGGATAGATATGGTGATTTACAGGAAATATCATCTACTTATCAAATTGAGAATAAACTTCAAGAAATCATTGCAGAAACAGATAAGATGGAACATATAATGAATGATATATTTACAATTGGTAAAATCGAAAATAATTCATACAAGGTTATCAAATCAAAAATGCCAGCCAAACACTATATAGACGATTACTTTTCACACATTGATAAAAACGTTCATAAAAAATTTAATATAAAAATTTCAAATAAATTAAATGAAAGTCAACTAGTAGAAATAGATAAATCGAGTATGGATATTGTTTTAAATAATATAATATCAAATGCAATAAAATACTCATCACCCAATACACAGATTGATGTAAACGTTAGAAAATCAAATAAAACTGTAGCAATAGAAATTTGTGATTATGGAATAGGAATTCCTACTCAAGATATTGAGAATATATTTGAGAAGTTTTATCGCTCAAGTAATGTATCCAACACTACCGGCATAGGACTGGGCTTAGCAATAGCAAAATACTTTTCTGAGATGAATTCATCAAAAATTAATATTGAAAGCATAATAAATGAATACACTAAAGTTACAATTAACATTCCTATAATATAACTTATTTATTATAAAAAGGCATATATGACACATAACTAATCACACAAATAATTCATTTTATATAATAAATTGAACAATATGTAAAAAAATGTATTTATCCTTTTACTAATTTGCAGTTAATGGAGAATTCACATTTATTGTTAGATGCTTTTAGAAAGAAACATGTGCAAATTGATACAGATTTGGTTTTATTGATAAAAAATTTACCAACATACTCAATCATTGTAATGCTGGATAATTCATTTGTATATGTTCAGCGTTTACCTTCTGTAATTCTGTTGTTTGATTATTTATGCCAAAATTATTTCCTAAAAATTGGCCATACAGTTATAGTGAATTTACGATTCAGTAAACTATTAAAAAGCAATACTAAAAAGTTAAAATATGAATTGTACCTACAATTGGTAAGCGGAGAGAGTATCTATATAGGTAAATATTCAAAAAGTTTATTTAGTAATGATAATCAGATATTTGCAAAGTCGTTTCGCGAAAATAAAAAAATTAATGTAGATAAGAAAAACGTAGTAAGTGATGAAAAAACGAAATAAAATTTGTGTTGCCGAAGACAATGAGGTATTACTCAATAGGTTAGTTGATGCTTTGTCCATTGACTATGATGTTTATGCTGCTTATAATGGATTTGATGCATTTCAAGTAATTAAAGAAACGATTCCAGATTTAATCATATCTGATATAATGATGCCAGAATTAGATGGATTTCAGCTTCTAAAAATTGTACAAAGTGATAAGAAACTAAGAAAAATTCCATTCATTTTGCTGACTGCACTTTCAGATGAAGAAAATATTCTTAATGGCTACCAAAATGGTGCTTTTGATTATATAACGAAACCATTTAGCATGAAAATATTATTGGTAAAAGTAGCCAATATCTTTTCACGAGATGAAATTACTACCATAGTAGAAAACAAACAAACTGACCCATTAATATTAAAGATTAATGAATACTTAAACTCAAATATACAAAGCCCTAACATATACATCACAGAAATTGCTGATCAAGTAAATCTAACCATACAACAATTAAATAGACGTATGATAAAATTTACGGGAATGTCCACTTCAAACTATATCCTAAACCAACGATTAGAATACTCAAAAAAATTACTTACTTTACAATCATATACGGTGAATGAAGTTGCTACCAAATCAGGATTTACATCAAGCTCATATTTCATCAAAATGTTTAAACGAAAGTATAAAGATACCCCATCTGATATGCGTTCAAAAATCGTTAGTCCTAGCTCAAATTAAATTGATTATTAAATAATTAATTGGCTATTCATATTCCTTTACGCAATAAACGATGAGCCATTCAATCTATAATTTTCATAGCTCTATTTGGCAGTATGCCTAAGATAACTCCATAGGAGCGACACAAAGCACAACAAAAAAGTATTACTATGTTAATTTTGTAGCATAAAGAAGCACGGGTCTTATCAGAAAATGTTATTTAAACATAACTTATTGCACATTTTCTATTATCTGTTTAACAATATTAGGTTCTAATAACGTGCTCAAATCTCCTAGATTATCCGTTTCGCCTTCGGCAATTTTGCGCAATATCCTGCGCATGATTTTGCCACTGCGTGTTTTGGGTAAGCCACTTACAAACTGAATTTTATCGGGTTTGGCAATGGCACCAATGATACGCGCAACGGTTTGCGAAATGGCTGCTCGCATATGTTCAGCATCATCATGAATGGATTCAACAATCACATAAGCATAAATGCCTTGCCCTTTCACCTCATGCGGATAACCCACTACGGCACTCTCCACCACCCCACTGTGCATGTTGATGGCATTTTCTACTTCGGCAGTACCAATGCGGTGACCACTCACATTCAACACATCATCTACCCTACCGGTAATGCGGTAGTTTCCTTCCGCATCGCGCAGGCATCCATCACCTGTAAAATACAAATTTTCATACGTTGAAAAATAAGTGGTGCGGCAACGCTCGTGATCACCCCACGTGGTGCGAATTATTCCCGGCCATGGTTTGCGTATGCAAAGGTTTCCGCTTACGCCATTTCCTGTAAGTTCTTTTCCGTTTTCATCTACCAATATTGGATCAATACCGGGCAAAGGTAAGGTGGCATGTGCGGGTTTGTGGGGGGTAATACCTGCGAGATTAGAAATCATCACACCACCTGTTTCGGTTTGCCACCACGTATCTACAATGGGGCATTTTTCTTTCCCAATATGTTTGAAATACCATTGCCAGGCTTCTTCATTTATGGGTTCACCCACAGTGCCAAGCACCTGCAACGAGCTTAGGTCTTTTCCGTTTACATAATCAAGTCCACAACCCATGAGGCTGCGTATGGCCGTGGGGGCTGTGTACAAAATATTCACGTGGTGTTTTTGCACAATATCCCAAAACCTTCCGGCATCGGGCCACGTAGGCACACCTTCAAACATAAGCGAAGTGGCTCCGGCACTCAGCGGACCATACACAATATAACTGTGACCGGTAATCCATCCGATATCGGCCGTGCAAAAATGTACCTGTCCGGGTTGGTATTGAAATACATTGACAAACGTATAATTGGCCCACACCATATAGCCTGCTGCCGAATGCACCACGCCTTTCGGTTTGCCTGTAGAGCCTGAAGTGTACAAAATAAAAAGCGGGTCTTCGGCATCAACAGGTGTTGCAGGAAAGCTCACCACACCATTTTTTTCTACCTGCGTTTCGGCATGTTCCATTTCATCTTCCCACCACACATCACGTCCTTTTAGCATGGATACGGCTGTATGGGTGCGGGTATATACAATTACTTTTTTCACCGTTTTGTTGCCTACAAGTGCATCATCAATTACAGGTTTTAGTGGAATATCTTTCCCGCCACGGTAAGCGCCATCGCAGGTAATGATATAGGCTGCCTGCGCATCTTCCAGCCTGTCGGCAATGCTTTGTGCCGAAAAG